>CAYZLU010000081.1:0-8941 GCA_964479285.1 uncultured Planctomycetales bacterium
CTCCATAAATACCTTTAATAAAGTTTGGATTGTTCCGGAAAGAGCTGTTGTTTATGAGAACTCAAAGGCTGGCACAGCTTACATTGTGGAATCTAAACTTAAGGTCATGTTAGAGCAGGATTATTTATCACTTGAGAAACATGAAGGGATACAAAACAATGTCGGACAAATTAAACAATCCAGTCAGTTAGGTAGTCAAATTGTTCGCGAAGTCGTCATCCCCGAATTAACTAAAGAAGTTAACGAAGGTAAGAATTTTTCTCGGCTTCGTCAGGTTTATGACAGTCTGATCTTGGCTACTTGGTATAAGAACAAAATAAAAGACAGTATTTTGGAAGAGGTCTATGCAGATAAAAATAAAGTCTCCGGAGTAAATATTAGAGACCCTCAAGAAAAGGAAAAGATTTATCAACGTTATTTAAGGGCCTTTAAGAAAGGCGTCTTTAATTATATTCAAGAAGAAATAGATCCTGTCACAGAAAGAAATATTCCCAGAAAATATTTTTCAGGGGGTGTTGATGAGCGGCAATTGTGGGATACTGCTATGACTGTCATTAATGATAGGTCTATGGGGCAAAGGTTAAGAAAGTTCTTATTGTCAACGATGGCTATAGGTACTTTCATGACAGTCGTTTGCCAGGTCCAAGCTCAAGACTTGCATATTCAGAACTCGGGTCACAGTGTATCTACGCAGGATGCTTTTAGCCGTAATGCTAATACAATTAAGAATGCAGGTAGTAATAAAAATATTGGTTTTGAGTACTTAGATGGACATTCTTCTCCTGATGATTACTACAAGAAATTGGACCAATTGGATAAAGAATTTAAAGAGACGGGAAAATTAAGTGAAAGTTCTGCTTCAGAAATCGGGGATTGTTTTAAGATGCTTGTTAAATTTTCTTATGTGGATAATGGAAAAACCTTAAAAATTTTGTTACAGAAAGCCAATGATGGAAACGCTATTGCGAGTGCTATCTTAATCCAAATAAATTCTCCTGTAGTTCTTAATATTAATCCGCAAGGGTTGATTCATAGATATGGGGCCAAAGCAGACGCCAATATCATCATTATGGCTAATTTGGGTAATAAATCTGCCAGGGACATTGTCTCGAAATGGGACATAAAATCGACCATTGACCGTCTTGGTGCAGGCGTTTTAGAACCTCTCATTGATTTAAGAGGCTCAGAAGTCCTGTCACAATTTGTTGAGACGGCAGATTATGAAGGCTTTAATAATTTAGACAGATTACCTGATTCCTATTTGCGGCTTTTTGATGATGATAGCGTTCTCAAATTGATCGACCGTTATAAGAAAAATTCGGAGGAAAATGTCACTTATTATTTGAATCCGCTTTTGGTGAAACTAAGCGCCTTTGGCTATTCCAAAGTAACCGATTTTATTCGTCAAAAAATCCAACAAGGAGATTTATCCTTGGTTAAGGAAGTTTTAGATGCCAAAGATATAAATGATCATTTAAGAGAAAGTTTAAGATCATTTGATTTGACTAAATTGGATCTGGGGCATCCTGAAAAAGATGGAATGATAATCTTGATGGAACTTTTTCCATATCATCCTCAAGCTAAAGAAATGTTTAGGGATATTTTTAAACATGCTTCATCTTCAGAAAGAGCAAAGATATACTCGGTGTATCGCGAAAATGCACTTTTAGCTATTGATAGTAATGCTTCTAGTTCTGATGCAAATAAATTGGAGGTATTAAATCTGATGTTGGATCTGGATCCTCAAGGTATATATGAAATCTCCCAACAAATACATAGAAGGAATTTAAAGCCACTATTGTTTAAGAAAGTAGTCGATTATCTTATAGATCAATATAGAAAAGGCGATAAAGATGCCATCATCTATTTAAGTATGTCAGAGGATTATCGGAATCTTCAATTGCAGGAAATTTTAAGCCAGGTCGATCCTCAGGTGTATGTTGAAAAATCTACAGATATTAATGATGATGACCCTGATAAGGTTTTAGAAAGACTTTTGAATTGGAAGAACATGAAGGTGGTTGATATGGTTATAAAAAGAACAGAAAAAGATGAACTTTTTGGGGCCTCGAATGTATTTCCCCAACTTTTTGAATACGCTGATAATCAAGTTGTTAAAAAACTATTACTTGCCATGAATATTGATCATTTGATCGTTAACGTCAATTATGTCTCTCTTCCTATCGTCCAACGATTATCCAGAATTGGACATGAAAAGGCTAGTGCATGGTTGAAGAATTATTATGCAAATCCGCCAGCCAAAGGGATTGTTGAGCTTGACAATCAATTTTTATTGGAGTCATCAGTAAGAGGGGATTCCTTGGCTTTTGACATGTATGTGACCAAGAATATAAATGATAGAAACTTAGATAGAAGTTTGTATGGGCTCGATAACCCTCGGATTGATATGTTATTTAAGACCTATGATATAACCAAGCTGCAGGGCAATGCCAAATTATTAAGGGCTTTTGCATTGAAAGGCAATCAACAGGCTTTTGCTTATTGTCAATCCCATGGGCTGTTTACTCAAGTAGAGCTTGCATTGTTGGAAGCCAAATCCTTTAGAGATGCCAAATTTCATTGGGTTGCAACCAATGCTGATGCTTTTGTAATAGAGGAAAGAAGAATGGAGTTGCAGGGGTTTATCCATACGCTTATGACCAAAGATCACGACGGAGCAGATGCTTATTTAAGGGATTTTGTGCTGGCTATTTTAGCGCATCTTCAAAGCAAATCAAGGCTATTTGATAATTACAATGAATTTAAAGAAATTGTACGCAATGTCATGGTGAAGACCAATTTGAATTTAGAAGAAGCATCAGCTAATGCTGATAGTAATTTTGATTTTAACTGGTCTTTGATGATCAATTGGCCGGATATTGATGGAGTGATGTTTGCTGTGGCTCATGAAATAACCCATAATTGGGTTTTTAATAACGTCACAGGATTACCATTAGATGTTTTTCATCAAGGATCCCATGAACTTCTGGCCGATATTGTGGCAGCGCCTTTATTTATCAGAGGTTCTTATTTGCAAATGTTTACTAAAACTGGTGTTTATAGGGCAGATTTATTTGCCCTCAAGAGTAGAAAAAGACAAGCATTGGATTTGGAGTATGCCGATTTTGATTTTGTGCATATGCGGGAAAATGGTCATTTTAAGTCACGTACCTTGCAATCGGCATTTATACTTGAAGCAGAGAGGCATGGTTTGAATGGGGAAAAAATGATTAAAAGTTTTATTAAAATAAAATCTAAAATTCCAGGTCTTTTTAAAAAAGACATATCTACCAATGAATCTTTTATCGCTATCCTTGAGACTTTTTGTGCTAAGGAAACCAAGATCGAAAGTCCTCAAGTGCCAGCAAGCGTTAAAGCTCAAGGCACTCTAGAAGTAATGGCTTATATACTGAAATATTATCAGCCATTTTTAAAAGAAAAATATGGAGTAACTAAATTTGAAGGAAAAAAAGGAAATATTATTGGCTTATTACAATCAGACGGCAGTATCAGATTTTTACCTAGTAATGCTGGGGCTCCATTTGCTGTCTCTCCTAAGCATAAGGTTGAAAATGGTGGTATTGATTTAACTCCTGCTAATAAGGTTCTACAAACTCAAAATTCCGGCATGAGCATTAAATTTCATTTAGACCAATCCCAACTTGCTCAACTGAAAAACGCTCCTGGCTTTGTGCCGGTAATCATTAATATCCAGCCCATGACGAATTTGAGGCAGTTTTTGGGATTAAATGCTCAGACAAGGGCATCAGCAGCTGGTTGAAGCTATCAAACAGGTTCTAACGTTGTTCCGCCAGCGACCCCAGTTGTTACCCTCATGCGAACCAAAGCATAGTTTTAACCACAAAACTGGTTCGTATGGGGGATTTTTCATCTGTAGAAGGCTCCATCCCTCAATTTACGCCCGAAGAAACGCTCGCCTATATAAATTATATCCAAAAATACGCTTCCCAACAGCCTCGTACATATTGGATTACAGTTCCATTTTATATTGTGACCAAAGGCTTTAAACAGCAGTTTCGTTTTGGCTATCGTCCAGAAGATTTGGCCCATATTGATACAATAGAACAGAAGGCCTGGAAGAAGCATGAGGTCTATTTAAAGCGTTTAGAGCAATTTCCTTTGGACAAAGCTGAATACTATGCCCGCATGAAGGAAATACACGGAATAAGTACGGTCAGAGAGATTGCCAAGGTCACGGGAGGAGATTGGTCTTATGTAGCCAAAACTATGCGGGTCTTGGAACTACCCGACCCTATCAAAAATTATTTGAGAAGTAACAAAAATAACCCTGAAATAGTAAAATTCTTCTATTTGCGAAGATTGTTAGACATTGTTTACCAAAAAGAGGAGCGCCTTCAATTAGGGCGTTTTAGACAGTTAATTGAGGAATTTGAGGTTAGTAGTTATCAGGATATCATGTACCCTTCTTCTGAAAAAGTTGCGGGGGATTTTATTTGATGTAAAATGGAAAATAGGAGAACTTACCCATGTCACGTAAAAAGATGTCTGGTGGTGTGGTACATGAATTGCCTTCAGATTTAGAAAAGGCGCTTACATTCGACCCGAAAGCGTTAAGAGCATGGGAGGATATTACGCCTCTCGCCCGCAACGAATGGATATGTTGGATTGAGTCAGCTAAAAAAGCAGAAACAAGAAGCCATCGTATTGAGTGGGGTTTTTCAAGCCTTAAAGATGGAAAACGTCGCCCTTGTTGTTGGCCTTGTTGTCCCCATCGCTAATCCCTGCTTCATAAAAGTTGCGGGAGTTTTTATTACCAGCCCGTGATTCGTTCATTGGCTGGTTTTTTGTTTTGTGGTACTATACTAAAAAAATTTAGTCCAACTTGTGCATAAGTTATGTCCCTTCTTCCTTACATAGGAGTATTAGTTTTAATTCTTGCTATCAGCATTTTAATGCTCAAGATTTGTTTTAATAAATTTCCCAATTTAAATCATAAGTCCTTTTTATTATTTGTTTGTATTGGTCTGATTTTATTACTTAGCTCTCGGATGACGGAGTTTTCTCTTTTTGGCGTAAGGAGCAGGTCTTAGAAGCAAAAGAGGAACATTGGGAGTTAATGGATAAAATTGTCCAAAAGATTAATCTAGATTTAAAGTCGTGGAATGCTTCAAAAGGAATAAATGATTGGCGGGAGTTTAAACTATATCAAAGTAAATCAGGGGACGTTACTTCATTTGATTCAAGATGGAATTATGATGGAGCTAAATTATATTTAGAATGCGGTTTATGGAAAGATAAAAATGAACCATTCAAATGCTATATCGAAATTTACACTAGAAAGAAATCTGAGAAATTGATTTTTAATTTTTCTAAATCAGAAGTTCTAGAAATTTTAAGGAATGAATCTTATGAGAAACAGGACTCTATTAAGAACAAGATAGATCTTTTTAAAGAAGTCGAAATAAAACGGATTGATGAGAATTCTTTATGGGAAATATACTCAAAAGAACTTCAAAAATTGAAATCAACCATAGAAATAGTTCTTGAAAAGTGAAAAGTTCTAGAATGGGATGTTAATGCTTGGCGCAAACACTAAAAATATAATGCCATGCTCTTGTGTTTGTGCTCAAAGATTCCTCAATGGGCTGATAAATGACAATCTATCCGATAGTGGATAGATTGTCATTTATCAAATTGACATTATCGTCGAACAGGATTATAGTATCGTCATGGAACTTTCAAGGAATATATGGAAAAGTTTGATCGATGATTTCAACCGCAAAGAAGTTCGTATTGTGGTTGGGCCTCGTCAGGTAGGAAAAACAACTATCCTTAAAAGATTGGCGAAGTACTGTGTTGGTCAGAAAATCAATTATCAATATTTTAATCTTGAAATCCCAGAACACGCGCAGTATTTTTCCCGTCCTGTTGGGGCTGTCTTAAAAGATTTAACTGCCCAAAAGCAAATTATTTTCATTGATGAATTTCATTACCTACCTAATGCTACCAAGCTTTTTAAAGCTATTTTCGACGGATATCCTTCGGTTAGGCTCTATGCGTCAGGTTCTTCTGCCATAGAAATGCACAAGCATTTGAAGGAGAGTCTTGCTGGAAGGCGTTTATTGTATAGAGTATTTCCATTGTCTTTCTCGGAGTGGTTGCCTAGTCGTTCGACTGTACAATTACCTCATTTATGGCGGGAAAGTCTTTCTGGTAGAGCCCATGCTGCGATGAAACGCTATTTGGATGAGTTTGTGATCTTTGGCGGCATGCCTGGATTGGTTCATGAAAAAACACAAGAGAAAGAGAAAAGGTTACTCCTTGATCTTGTAGAAACATATATTCAGAAGGATATCAAAGCCCTTTTACGGGAAGAGGATATCTTATCTTTCAATCGGTTATTAGCTCTTTTAGCTTCACAAGAAGGGGGTCTTTTAAGCGAGATCGGCCTTTCACACACGCTTAATTATGCATTAAGGCAGGTTCGAAAGGATTTGGTAATCTTGCAACAGATGTTTTTGTTAAGCGTGATTAAACCATTTTTTAATAATCGTGGCCGCGAGCTTAAGCAAACAAATAAGACGTATTTTTTTGATACAGGTATTCGTAATGCCATTTTAAGGGATTTTAGGCCGTTACAGGATCGGGAAGATAAGGGCGAATTGTTAGAATCTTATGTTTTGGCTGAAATGCAAAAGAATCTAAAGATTGGACAGGGTATTCAATATTGGCGGACTCGCCAGAAGGATGAGGTTGATTTTATCGTTGTCCAAGACAGGACGCCAATAGCGGTAGAGATTAAATCTAAATTAAAAGATTCAGATATCCCACAAGGGGTTCGTCGTTTTATGCAGCAATATCCTAATTGCCATAAGGCGGTCATATTAAATAATGATATCTTTAAGAAGGTGTCATTTGATAAAAGAGAGGTATTGTTTGCGCCACATTATTACGCTCATCTGATCCCAGGGCTTTTTTAGGGTAAGTTTTTTAAGATTGGCGATTAAAGGGTACTGTAAAGTCAAAAAACTTCAAGTAGAAATTCGTGACCACCGAAAATGGATGAGCAAAATAATCACGATCCACAACGTAATGTTCTTGAGGAAGTTAATCTTCAAAAAATAGTGACCCCTGTGCCTAAAATTCCTTTGTTGAGGTTTCGTTTGAGCACGAAAATATGTGGTTAACACAAGCGGCCATGGCGGAGCTTTTTCAGACGACACCACAAAATATTACACTTCATTTGAAAGCTATTTATGCAGAAGGGGAGTTAATGGAGGGGGAAACTTTTAAGGATTACTTACAAGTTCAACATGAAGTAAAACAGCAAGTCAGTAGGATGCGTAAATTTTTAGATTCTATGAAATTGTGATGTTAAGGGAAAAAATTTTTAATTTTAAGGATGAACTTCGTATTACCGGAAGTCTTGCATATGCGGTGAATACATGGTATATTCTACGCAAGGAGTGCGGAGAATAATGCGTTATATACATCAATTAAGTAGCTGGCCGAAATTTGTTTGGGATGATCAAAAGATCATGCCCTTGCTTGGGCAAGTGCGTAACGTCCAAGGACGGTTGATCGGACGGATGGAATCCTTAGGGTTTCCTTTACGCTCGGAAGCTATTTTACAAACTCTTACGCTTGATGTTTTAAAGAGCAGTGAAATTGAAGGGGAGATTTTGGACCCTGCTCAGGTGCGTTCATCTATAGCACGAAGACTGGGTATGGATATTGCCGGACTTATTTCTTCTGACCGTCATGTTGATGGCGTGGTGGAGATGATGCTGGATGCTACCCAGCAATTTAAGAAATCACTGACTAAAGATCGTTTATTTGGTTGGCATGCGAGTCTATTTCCAACCGGCCGCAGCGGTATGCAGAAAATCGTTGTGGGTTCCTGGCGTGATGATAAGCATGGCCCCATGCAAGTTATTTCTGGACCAATTGGGCGTCAGCGGGTGCATTTTGAAGCGCCAGAGGCGTCACGTCTTAATACAGAAATGAAGAGTTTCATGGCTTGGTTTAATGAAGAGGCAGGGATTGATCCCGTTCTCAAGGCTGCCCTTGCCCATTTGTGGTTTGTGACGATCCATCCGTTTGAAGATGGTAATGGCCGTATTGCACGGGCCATCACAGATATGCAGCTGGCACGGGCAGATGGCAGTGCACAGCGTTTTTATAGTATGTCCGTTCAGATCCGTAAGGAAAGGAATGCTTATTATAACGTGCTTGAGAAGACTCAGAAAAACACGGACATGGATATCACGGTTTGGATTGAATGGTTTTTGTCTTGTTTGGACAGGGCGCTTGATACAACTGAAAATACCTTGTCAGGTGTTTTCAAGAAAGCACGTTTTTGGGAAACTCATCCTGAGGGGTCTCTTAATAAACGTCAAATAATGATGATCAATAAACTATTTGATGGTTTTGAAGGTAAGCTTAATTCCTCTAAATGGGCAAAGATTACCAAATGTTCCCAAGACACTGCTTTGCGTGATATTCTCGAGCTTATCGAAAAGAAGATTCTTGCCAAAGATAATGCTGGTGGAAGAAGCACAAGTTATTTATTGAGGGAATTATAAAGGTGGTTGGTGATTAAGTGGGCAATTAGAAAATGTTATAAAACGAGCTGTCAAGGAAAGCTTGACAGCTCGAGCGGTTAAGGCAAAGAGTCATAAGCAAACTATACTTTACGGAATATCTTGAATATCGTAGACTATACATTGCTATCAAGAAAGCCGTCGTAACCTCTATTGGACACGGTTTTGGGTTTAATTTTGAAGAATTTGGCTAATTTAT
The DNA here is from genome assembly GCA_964479285.1 of uncultured Planctomycetales bacterium. Lineage (GTDB taxonomy): Bacteria > Omnitrophota > Gorgyraeia > Zapsychrales > Fredricksoniimonadaceae > JABDGZ01. Next base: position 8,785 of record CAYZLU010000081.1, read on the forward strand.
AATTGGTCCTCCTTGACGATTAAGCATAATTCCTTACACTTTTTAGCAATGTCCGCCCTTCGGAGACCTGGACATAGAGAATGGATTTGATAGCATAGGGTTAGGAATGTTTTGAGGGTTTGTAACGTCTATATAGCGGACAAAACGGACATATTTT
>CAYZLU010000082.1:0-8889 GCA_964479285.1 uncultured Planctomycetales bacterium
ATGGGTGCATATGTTCAAGATCTGTTTGATCGTACTGGCCCTGGTGGTGGGGGTCTTTAACATCATTGCGGTCCTTAAGAACATCCAATTTACGAAGAATAAAATATGAGTAAAATTAAGGAAAACAAGGTCGATAAACAATTAGAAAAGGACCTTATTGAGTCCAAACAGCTTTTTAAAATTGTTTTTGAAAATTCGCCGGATGCGATCACCGTCACCGACAGCCTTGAACGTATTGTCGCCTGGAACCCGATGGCCGAACAAATGCTCGGCATGGGGAGAAAAGACCTGTTTAACCAGCATGTCAGCATCCTTTATCCTCCCCAAGAGTGGGACAGGATGCGTTCTTTGAACATACGCCATCGCGGGATGCTTTCCAATATTGCCACCCAGGTGCTGCGCAAAGACAGGACCTTGCTGGATGTCAGCGCCTCCATTTCAGTCTTAAAAAACAGTAAAGGCAAGGTCATGGGGGCCATCGGCATTTTATATGATATCAGCCGTCAGAAAAAAGCTGAACACCAATTGCGCGAGTCTGAAAATAAATTAAGGATCATTTTGGATAATTCCGCGGCGGCCATCACCATGACTGATGAGAAGGAGCAGGTCGTTTCCTGGAACAGCTTTGCCGAGCAATTGTTGGGCATGACACCTAAGGACCTTTTAAACAGGCCGGTCAACTCCTTGTATCCCCCAGAAGAGTGGACAGCCATTCGTCTGCAAAATATCCGCCAAAGTGGTTTAAAGCACCATATGGAAACTAAGGTCATCCGCAAAGACGGCACGATCATCGACGTGGACCTGTCGGTCAATATCCTTAAGGACGAACAGGGTAAGGTTGTCGGATCTGTCGGGATGCTGCAGGACATAACCGAACGCAAACGTTCCAATGAAATGATCTTGCAGGCCAAATTGGCGGCGGAAGAGGCCAATAATGCCAAAAGTGTTTTTCTGGCCAAAATGTCGCACGAGGTGCGCACGCCGATGAACGCCATCATAGGCATGATTGACTTGACACTGGACACCCCCTTGAATGAGGAACAAAAAGACAATTTAAAAGTGGCCAAAGACGCGGCTGATAATTTGTTGAGCCTCATCAATGATATTTTGGACCTTTCCCGCGCCCAGGCCGGGAAGGTAGTGATAGAAGAAATTGAAATCAATGTGCCGGACATTGTCAAGAATGTTTGTAAGGGGTTGATGATCCTGGCACGTAATAAGGGTGTGGATGTCGTATGGTCAATTGATCCTCAAATCCCCCGGCTTTTGATCGGAGATCCGGTCAGGCTCCGCCAGGTCATCGTTAATTTGGTCAATAATGCGATCAAGTTCACGCATAAAGGCAAGGTGCTGGTCAATGTGAAAATGAAGTCAATCAACGAAAAAGATTGCGAGCTGGTCTTTGAGGTGGTTGACAGCGGTATCGGCATCTCTCCTAAAAACCTGCCCCATATTTTTGATGTGTTTACTGATGCGCATAATACTACTGCCCGGCGTTATGGTGGCACCGGTTTGGGGCTGGCTATTTGTAAAAAGATCGTAGAGATGATGCGGGGGGTCATTGAAGTTGAGAGTAAGGAAGGGACAGGCAGCGTCTTTCGTTTCACGATTATTTTTGGGTTTAAACCTGATGTATTTGGGGACTCTAGCAGAGATGAGAAGGTGGGTGCAGAAGCAGGCCTGTCTTTGGTGCCGCCGGAACTGCATCATTTACGTATTTTGCTCGCGGAAGACAACACGGTCAACCAACGCATTGCTGTCAGGATTTTAGAGAAATTGGGCTGGAAGGTGACAGCGGTCAGCAATGGGCAGGAAGTCTTGGATATTTTAAACAAGCAGACCTTTGATGTGATCCTAATGGATGACAACATGCCGTTGCTGAGCGGGATCGAAACGACCCAGGTCATCCGCCGGGAAGAAAAACAGACAGGCCTTCATGTTCCTGTCATTGCCATGACGGCCAATGCCATGGCCGGGGACAGGGAAAGATACCTGGCATCTGGGATGGACGGCTATGTGTCCAAGCCCATTGACCGTAATTTACTTTATGAGGAAATTGTCAAATTAGTCACACAACGGTTGAAGAATTAATTTATGGTTTAGGATTTTTCAGGAAGAGGCCTTTATGAGCGAAGAGATTATCGATTTAAAAGACGTCTTGGAACGTGTGCAGGACGACAAGGAATTGCTTGATGAGCTTTTTGATATTTATCAGGAAGATTTTGTGGTCAAGCGAAAGGCCCTGGGGGATGCTATTGCTGCCCGGGACATCGCTAAAATTAAAGAAGTCGCGCATTCCATGAAGGGTTCTTCCGGGAACATTTCCGCCAGACCTTTGCATGCAGCCTGCCTTAAATTGGAGATGTTGGCCAAGGAAGACAAGACCGACGGCATGCAGGAAGTGGCCTCAACTATAGACGGGTATTTTGAAGAAGTTAAAGTTTATGCTGCGCGTTTTAAAAAGGATTTGGCTGGCTGATGCACAAGGCAGGTTACTTAACGCTGGTCTTCTTTGGATTACTTGCTTTTTGTAATGCTCTCCAACATCCTTTTGTGCACGATGATGTCATTTTCATCCTCAAGAACCCGCATATTACGGATTTAAACCACTGGTATGGGGCTTTTATTCAACCTGCCGCTTCGGACGGGCTCAATACCTATTACCGTCCTGTTTTGGAAATACTTTACCGTTTAGAATATCATTTCTTTGGGCCCCACCCTTTTGGGTTTCATTTATTCAATGTGACCGTGCACATCATCAATGGGCTTTTGCTTTTTTATTTGTTGAAAAAATTAGGTTTGCGCGCTGCTGTGGCCTGGGTGACAGCTTTGTTATTTTTGATCCACCCGGTGCAAACCGAGGCAGTCAGTTGTATTGCGGGCATTTCAAACTTAATGATGGCATTGGGTGTCCTGGCAGCGTTAAATGCTTACTTAAAGAAATGGTACATGGTGAGCATGTTATTTTTTGTGTTTGCTTTCTTGAGCAAGGAACAGGGGATATTGTTTGTTCCCTTGGTGATGGTCATCGATTACTACAGGGGAGAAAAGAATTTGCGCCCTTGGTTTCTTTTGGTCATTGCCGGATCTGCCTTATTATGGCTGCGCCACGGCGTAACTGGCTCATCGTTGTTTAAAGATATCATGGCTTCTCCCGGTGAATTGTATTTGCGTTTGGCAGCGGTGCCCAGGGACATAGGGATGTATTTGCGTTTGATATTTTGTCCTGCGGACCTTCATTATTACCGCAGCACGGACATTTTACAGCCCAATGGTGCCTCCTGGGCCCTGGCTTTAATGTCCCTATTAGGGGTTTCTTATGTTTTTAAGCGTTGGTCCCAGGCCAGGGGGGTCTTGGTCCTCGGTTTGGGATGGTTCCTGGCGACATTATCTCCAGTGTTAAATATTGCACCTTTGATCAATGAGTATTCATTCGTTCTTACCCCGGAACATTTTTTATACTTACCTATAGTGGGTATTTTGATCGTGGCTGTTTCCGCGGCCGATCATTTTTTTCGTCATTGCGAGGAGCGTAGCGCAGCGATGCGACGAAGCAATCTCTTTAAAAGACTGCTATTAGCCATTGTCATTGGCAGCTGTCTCTTATTAACATGGTACCAAAATACCTTTTGGAAAAGCGAGATAGTCTTATTCGAGCGTATGCTGCGTTTTGAACCGGATTTTGGGCGAGGGCATTTGCTTTTGGCCAAAGCTTATTATTTTAACGGCCTGCCAGAACAAGCGGATGGCCAATTTAAAAAAGCTTTCACGATCATGTCCGGTTACGCGAAGAGAACGTCCAATTTAAACGCTGAGAAATTTTATTTGACCTTTGTAAAAGAAATTTTGTTCGACTGGGCCCAGAATGAAAGTGCCATGGGGCGATGGAAAATGGCCTTGGATAAATACAAGCAGGCGACGGTCATTGATGGCAAAGACGCATCTTTATATAACAACATGGCTTTTGTCTATCTCCATTTGGGAGACAAAAAAGATGCCCGTTTAAGCCTTCAACAGGCAGTGCAAATCGACCCTTCATTTACCCAAGCCAGGCTCAATTTGCAAGCAATTGAAAGTGTCCCATCGCAAACACCGTAAACGTCTTTTGCCTTTTGGGGCATTCTGTGGTACTTTGAATATTCCCTAAGTATGTGATAAGAATTTAAATAAAGGATGTGACATGTTCTGGATCATCATTTTTGGTTTTGTCATTTTAATGGCCCTTGCCATCGTCATTTATATGTTGCCTTCAGACCCGGTAGCCAAGGCCAAAAAGAAAAAAGCGAAAGAGAAGAAGGCCTCCCTTTTGCTCGACCCTGAAGCTGTTGACACGAGCAAAGACTGGAAGTCCATTGCCGGGCGCTGGGAGAAACATAATCAATCTTTGCAAGGTGAAATTGAAAAGATGAAAATGGACCAGAAAAGGGCCCAACAATCGGTTGACGAGCGCAAGTCTGAATCCAAGGAGCTGATGGAAAAACTGGCCCTTGAAAAAAGCTGGCGCGAAAAGGAACAGGAAACCCTTGAGAAATTCAAGCACCATGAGAAAGACTTAAAGGACCAGATTTTTCGTACGGAAAGCGATTTAGAAAAGGAGCATTCCAATCGCCTGCGCCTGGAGCGTGAATTACAAGAACTTCGGATCAAACATGAGCAAGTTGTTGAAGAAAAGCGGCTTTTGGCCATTAAGGCCAATAGTCAGCAAGCCACTTTTGAGTCCAATGCCCGTGAAATCAGGGAATTAAAGTCTGAAAACGCCAGGCTCAAAGAAAAGCGTGAAGACATTCAATGGGTGACTAAAAGCGAATTTGATGAGTTAAAAAAATCTTTTGCCGCCAAGGAAAAGGAATTGACCCAGCTTAAACAAGCGCCGTCATCCTGATGATTAAACCCTAATATGAATTTTTCATTTGCCCACAGGACAAATTGGCGCCAAGAGCCCAACGCTTTAAACAAGGCCTTCGAAGAATTGGTGGACCGCGGTATTGATATATTGGATTTGACGGCATCTAATCCGACGGATTGTGGTTTTATCTATCCTGAAGGCATTCTTTCAGCTTTAAGCTCTGTAGAAAATCTTTTTTATCAGCCTGATGCCTGCGGATTGAAATCCGCCCGTAATGCAGTGGCCAGTTACTATGCCCGGTCACGGTGTCCGTATGAGGCTGAAACCGGGAACATTGTCCTTACGGCCAGCACTTCTGAAGCTTATTCATTTTTGATGAGGCTTTTGGTCAATCCCGGTGAAAAAGTCTTGATTCCAAGGCCCAGTTATCCCTTGTTTCAATTCTTGTTGGAAATCAATGATGTTAACTTCGATTATTATCCGCTTCAATATGACGGTGGCCGATGGTGTTTGGATTTGCAGGCACTAGAACGCCTGGTGGACGTCAAAACCCGTGCCATTATTTTAGTCAATCCTAACAATCCGACAGGTTCTTATATTAGCCGTGCGGAACTGGATTTTTTAAATGGATTTTGCCGAAAGCATCAGATGAGCATCATTTCCGACGAGGTCTTCTTTGAGTATCCCTTGTTTCCTGGCGATGGGGTCAGTTGTGCTGGTAACGAGAATGTAATGACCTTTGTATTAGGGGGGGTGTCTAAAACACTTGCCCTTCCGCAAATGAAATGTGCCTGGATTTTGGCCTCAGGCCCACCAGGGACATTGCAGGAGTCATTAGAACGCTTAGGGACCATTGCAGATACTTATTTGTCCGTCAATACTCCCGTGCAGAATGCTCTAGGATTTTGGTTGGACCATGCTCCAGAGATCCAGGGACAGATCATTTCCAGGGTCAAAGAAAATTGGCAATGGTTATCAACGCAATTAAAAGAGCGTACGCCGTTATCATCGATGTCTTTATTGTCGCTTGAGGGGGGATGGTGCGCGACCATACGCATCCCTGCGGTCAAATCAGAAGAAGAATGGGTGTTGGAATTTTTACGGGAGGACCATGTATTGGTTTATCCCGGCTATTTTTTTGATTTTGAGAAGGAAGCCTATATTGTTTTGAGTTTATTGCCGCTGGCGTCCATTTTTCAAGAAGCCGTTGGCCATATTTTTAGCAGGATCACTAAGTTGGCTAAAATTTAAATTTAAGCCGAAAAATTTCACAATATACGAAGATTTTGTTAAGATAAGCGTAATTATGGCCAAAAGACCTGATTGGGACGAATATTTTTTAAAACTGGCGATGTTGGCTTCTGAACGCGCCACATGCCCGCGCATGCATTGCGGTGCGGTGTTGGTCAAAAATAAAAACGTAATTGCCACGGGATATAATGGCTCGATACCAGGTGATGAGCATTGCGAAGATGTGGGTTGTTTGTTGGTAGACAATCACTGCGTGCGTACCGTGCATGCGGAGATGAATGCAGTGGTTCAGGCTGCCAGGCGGGGTCATGCCGTTGACTGGGCGACCGCGTACGTGACCAACATGCCATGCACCACTTGCGCCAAAGCCCTGATCACGGCTGGGGTCAAAAGGGTAGTGGTATTTTCGGATTATCACGATACCATGGCCACTGATTTTTTCACCAAGGCCCATGTCACCATTGACCGCATTGAGATGCCTGTAAAATCGATCCATTACGATCTTAAGAACTATACTTCAGCCAGATGAGCGCATCCCCGATTAAAATATTGATAGCTGATGATGAGGACGTGGTCCTTGAGATCATGGCCAAGAAAATTGCTTCCCAGAATTATGAGGTCATTACGGCGAAGGACGGCTTGGAGGCGTGGGGTAAAATTGTCAGCGAATTGCCGGACATCATCCTTTTAGATTTGAGCATGCCTAAAATGGATGGATGGGCCGTGTTAAGCAAGCTGCGCCATGACACTCCGACTAAAAGGTGGCAACCGGTCATCATCATCTCAGCCCAGAACGAATTAGAAAATTTTAGAAAAGGCGTGGATTTGGAAGCTGACCATTACTTGACAAAACCTTGCCAAATGGAAGATGTATTGAAAGCCATCCGCCTGATGCTGTCCTTGGTCCCCCAACGCAATACCTGAAAATCATGCCCAAAATATTGACCAATATTTTAACGATCATTGCCGTCATCATGGCGGCGCTTTTTGCGTTGACGCGCTACCTGGAGTCTATGGGTGTATTTTTTCCAAGCCGCCACATGGCTGTCAATCCATCGGTGATGGGGCTGCCCTGGGAAGATGTTTATTTTAAGGCCAAGGACAATGTGATGCTCAACGGTTGGTTTTTTAAAAATCCGCGCGCCCGGTCCACGCTCATTTTTGCCCACGGCAATGCCGGCAATATGAGCGACCGGCTGTTTAAAGTTAAATTTTTTTATGATCTGGGGTTAAGCGTGTTTATTTTCGATTACCGTGGTTTTGGTAAAAGTGAGGGTAGGCCTTCGGAAAGGGGTATATATTTAGACGGGCAGTCTGCCTACGATTATCTCCAAACACGCGGTGATGTGAACATGGGCAATATCATTCTTTATGGGGCTTCTTTAGGGGGTGCGGTGGTCATTGATTTGGCCACCCACCGAAACGCGGCTTTGCTGGTGGTGGAATCGTCCATTACCAATGCCCGGGATATGGCCAGGATTTTTTATCCTTTCATGCCTGCATTTTTTCTCAGCCTTAAATTTGATTCCATTGATAAGGTAAGGAACCTGAGTGTGCCTAAATTGTTTATCCATAGCCCCGATGACCACGTGGTACCTTATTGGGTCGGTCAAAAACTTTTTGAAGCAGCTGCCCAGCCCAAAGAATTCTTAAAAATACATGGCGGGCATAATGACGGATCTATCACCATAGAACCAACAGCGTCGGCAGAATTTATACGGATCTTAAAAAGGAAGGCATTGATATGAACAAAATATTCTTAAAGCAGCATAAAACATCTATTGTGGGGGCTGAAGGAAAAAAGGTGCTGCTTAAAGGGGTCAATTTTGGTGGATGGCTGATGATGGAGGCCTATTTTGTGCACTCGTCTAATCTGCCCCAGCAGGTCTTTGAAAAGGAATTTATCAAACAGTGTGGCGCGAAAGCTCTGGGTGACCTTATGGGTGCGTTCAGGGGCAATTTTATTACTGAAGCGGATTTCAAGCAGGTCGCTTCCTGGGGGATGAATTGCATCCGCCTGCCGTTTCATTATAAGGTGGGGGCTGATGCCCGTGCTGTTTCTTATTTGGACCAGGCGATTGTCTGGGCACGGAAGCACAAGGTCTATTTGATATTGGACCTGCACGCGGCTTACGGCGCGCAAAATCCTGATTGGCATTCCGACAGTTTAAATGGCAACGCGGCATTATGGACAAAAAGATCCAATCGTCAAAAAACCTATGATTTGTGGGAAAAGTTGGCTGATCGCTATAAAGATGAAACGATCATTGCAGGTTACGATATTTTGAATGAAGCGGTATTGCCGGACACGGGTTTGTTGAATGAATTTTACCGCGAATCGATCAAAGCCATACGCCGTTCGGACAAGAACCATATTTTGTTTGTGGAAGGCAAGCATTGGGCCCAGCAAATTGATGTTTTAGATGAATTTGAGGATGATAATTGGGTGTATAGCATCCATTTTTATGAACCGATGGAATTTACTTTTAACCTGATACCGTTTATGCGTTATCCTTGGGCAGGCTGCAACAAAGACACCCTGCGCCGACGCATGGAAGGATATTTCCGTTTTGCCCAAAAAAAACAGCGTCCAGTCCATGTGGGTGAATTTGGCGTCAATTACCGCCAGGGTGTTTATAACGAGCACATATATTTGCAAGATGAGCTTAAATGCTTTAATGATTTTGGTTTTCATTGGAGTTACTGGACGTATAAGGCGGTCAAGAATGCCATGTTTCCCGACGGGATTTATGGCTATTACCCCAACAGCCCCTGGGTGCACCGCCAGGGCC
>CAYZLU010000083.1:0-8714 GCA_964479285.1 uncultured Planctomycetales bacterium
CACATGGGTTGATCGAGGCCTTCAAAGCCACCCTTGAAGAGGTCCAGGAGGCAGACCTATTGCTGCACGTGCTGGATATCAGCCACCCTGATTACCGGAAATTTTATGAAGCGGTCAATGTGGTGTTGGACCAACTGAAAGCTTTGGACAAGCCCACGATCATGGTGCTGAACAAAATAGATAAGCTCGATGACAGGTGTCGTTTGGACGAATTCAAAAGGGATGTGGCCTATTGCATGGGCATTTCCGCCCTTAAAGGGGAGAATATTCAGCAGTTGTTCTTGATGATCGAGGATATTTTATCCCAAGGCTCGGTGGAGATTGACATTGTTTTGCCGTCCGATCGCATGGACCTGGTCAATTTGGCCTACGCCCAAGGTCAAGTGCATGAGGTTAAATTCTTGGCCAAAGGCATACGTATCAAAGCTTCTTTAACGGCTAAAACCGCAGGCGTTCTTACCTCTAAGCAAAAAATGTCAAATCCAAACGCCTAAGCCAATTGACAAAGGGGTTTAACTGTGTTAAATTTACGAAATATGTTCCGTCGAAATCTATTATTACTTGTATTTTTATTTTTATGTCCATCATTTTGCCCGGCCGATTGGATCTGGACCCCTGAGACAGGCAAATTTATTAATCCCAAATGGGCAGTCAAGCCAACCCCCCAAGACCAGTTGGAATATGCCGAAAGTTTTAAGGACCAGGGCAATTGCAAAAAAGCCATGGTGGAGTTTAAAAAATTGATCAGGGCCTATCCCCGCGCCAAAGAGGCCCCGGAAGCTGAATTTTTTACAGGCCAATGCCTGGAAGATACGCATAAGCCTTATGAAGCATACCAAGCCTATCAATTGGTGATTGATAAATATCCTTTTAGCGAACGCGCTGCGCAAATCGTCAGCCTGGAGTATGCTATTGCCAACCATCTATTAGAGAACAAAGACCGAAGCAAATGGGCAGAGGCGGTCATAGGCAGCGATGACAGGGTCATCGAAATATTTCGTACTATTATCAAAGACGCCCCTTATGGCAAATACGCGGCTATTTCTCAATATAAGATCGGCCTTTATTTGAAAGAAAAAGGATTGTACCAGGAAGCCAGGGATGAATTTGAGAAAACCATGAACGATTATCCTAACAGTGAATGGGCCCAGGCCTCCAAATTCCAGATTGCCATGGCTGACAAGAGCAGGGCCTCGGATGCGCAGCATGAGCAGAAGGTGGCCAGCGTTGCCATGGAAGAATTCAGTGATTTTGTCAAGACCCACCCTGACAGTCAACTGACACCTGAAGCCAAGGAACAAATGACCCATATTAAGGACAAGGAAGCGGAAAATAATTTTGTCATCGCCAAGTTTTATGAAAAACAGAAGAATTTAAAAGCTGCCAGGATTTACTACAAAGAAATTATCAGTAGCTATGCTGACACCTCGTGGGGCCCCAAAGCTTTGGCCCAATTAAAAAAAATTGGTGAATAATGGCCCGTCTTTTTTTGTGTATGTTCCTAATCTTGTCGATGGCCGGATGCGGTTATACGACAGGTTCTTTATTACCCAGCAATTACCGCAAGATTGCCATCCAGCCTTTCCAGAATAAAGTCGCCTATGTTGATGAAAATAACAGCGGTCTTTATGTGCCGCTTTTGGAGACCAAGGTCCGTACCGCCATTATAGACAGGTTTCTATTTGACGGGAACTTGCATATTACCGAACCAGACAAAGCAGACTTGGTGCTGAGCGGTGATCTAATCGGGATCGCACAGGATGATCTGCGCCAGGACGTAAACCAAAATGTCCAGGAATACCGTATCCGTATCATTGTTTCGTTGGTCTTGACTGATACCGCCACAGGCAAGGTCCTTTGGAAAGAACCTTCTTTTACTGGGGAAACAACTTATTTTCTTACAGGGACCCAGGCCCAAACACAAAGTGCTGCGATTGATGCTGCGCTGACCGACCTTGCCACCCGTGTCGTTGAGCGTACCGTTGAGAATTGGTAAGCTATGATTTATCTTTTCCTTGGTGATGACCTGCCAGCCAAAGATGCAAAGATCGCCGAAATCAAAAATAGGTTTTTTAAGAATTCCGAGGCGGCCCTGGCTTTTGATTTCGATAATCTTGATGCCAGCCAACTGGGTGATAATGCGTTAAAAAAAGCATTTTTGACCCTGCCGGTCATCGCCCCTCATCGCCTCATCGTCCTGCGCCAGGTCCATAAATTGAAACCTGCTGACATGCAAGTGTTGACCAGATTTTGTCAAAAACCTGAGTCATATTGCGACCTGGTCCTGGAATCCATTGAAAAAACGCTCAAAGGTGATTTAAAAGACCTTCCCCTTTTTGCCAAGGGAGTGGTGATGGCGAAACCGGAAGGTCCGAATGTTTTTGATATGACCAAATTGATAACGGCCCGTCGCATCGGTGAAGCATTAAAAATGTTGGACGGTTTTTATCGCGCAGGCATTCATCCTCTGCAGATCATGGGTGCCTTGGTGTGGTATTGGGGGAAGGAAGGCAAGCTCCATGGCAAAGAAAGATTTGAGAAGGGGCTTAAGGCTTTAGAAGAGGCAGACCTTAACATTAAACGAAGCCGCTTTAATCCCTATTACACGGTGGAAAAATTGGTGGTGGAATTAGGCCTGCTTCTTGGCCGTTAAGGACCTTGCAAAGCGGGATTTCCGTCTAGCCGCTGTTTTTTTGTGCATGACGTTGCGTTTGGCCGCCTTGTCAAATTTCTTGTAAATTTCTTTGAGCAATGCTTGGGCATCGGCCTTTTTGTCGCTGGCCGCGGCCGTGAATTTCTTGACCGTTTTTTTCAGGTCAGTCTTGATCTGCAGATTATGCAGGTGCTTGGTATGTGCTTTGCGTAAATCTTTAATGGCAGTACGGCGTTGTGGCATGAATAAATTCTCCTTTTTAAACAGCAATTATAAGGTAGAAATAATAGCAAGCGCTTCCTTATATGTCAACTGATAAATCAGGACCACTACATAAACATCAAACCCTGTTAAAATCCAGCGGGATTGTCGCTTGCGGGGTATTGGCCTCAAGGGTGCTGGGCTTTGCGCGTGATATGGTCCTGGCCCGCTTTCTAGGGACAGGCTTTTTAGCGGAGGCGTTTTTTGTGGCCCAGCGTATCCCTAATTTATTAAGAGATATGGTTGGTGAGGGTGCGGCCAACGCTGCCATTGTGCCAGTGCTTTCAGAATATGCCCAGCAAAAATCCAGGGAAGAATGGCAGGAATGCATTAATGCTGTTTTGGCCTGGGGTGTGATTGTGCTGGGCAGCATTACGGTGATTGGTATTTTTGCGGCCCCTTGGATTGTACGGCTGATCGCCCCAGGGTTTGCGGAAAACCCGAAGCAAGTACAACTGACCGTTGATTTGACACGCATCATGTTTCCCTACCTGATTTTGATTGCTTTAACTGCGTTTCAAGCGGGGATTTTGTATTCTTTGAACGCCTTTTTTGCTCCGGCTTTCGGGCCATGCCTTTTGAATTTAGCCATGATCTTAAGTGCCTGGTTCGCATGTTTGTTTTCATGGCCGTTGGCGTATACGATTTCCATCGGCGTTTTAGTCGGCGGAGTTTGGCAATTTTGGGCCCAATGGTCGGCTTTGCGCCGCAGGGGAGTTTATTGGAAGATGCCTTTGAACTTTAACCATGAGGGCGCTAGGAAGATAGGAAAGCTTTTGCTTCCGCGCTTATGGGGCAGCGCTGTTTACCAGGTCAACGTATTCGTGGATACTTTTTGTGCTTCACTGGCGGTGATTGTGGGAGCTGGCGGCATTGCCGCGATTTATTACGCCAATCGCATGATCCAACTGCCCCTGGGGGTCTTTGGATACGCGCTTTCATCCGTGGTCTTGCCGTCTTTGTCGAAACTTGCCAACGAAAACGACTTGACACGTTTCAGGTCGACGTTGTTTTTCACCTTGCGTAATTTAATGTTGATTTTAATACCCATCGCTTTGGGCATGGCTGTTTTTTCTAAATGGATCACGCATATTGTTTTTCAACGCGGGGCTTTTGACGCTTATTCAGCATCAGTCACATCGCAGGTGATGCTTTATGCGGCGATAGGATTGCCTTTTTTTGGGGCATCAAGGATTTTGGTGTCTGCTTTTTACGCTTTACAGGACACCAAAACCCCTGTCAAAGTGGCCACGGTTTGCCTGGTGATCAATGTGGTGTTAAATGTGGCCCTGATGTTCCCATTGAAGATCGGAGGCATCGCTTTGGCCAGCAGCATCGCAGGCGTGGTGAATTGCTTTTTGCTGTGGCGGGGGCTTAACAAAAAATTGTCTTGGGGATGATGCCATCAGGCGTATAATTTCCCTTGTCCCTTTCCTGCAACATCTATAGAATAACGAGCAAGGAAATCATACAGTTTTAGTATATTGAAAAGTTAATGGTGTCTAGGACACGTGGTCTTCACAAAGGAGATATTTATGGGTCGTTTACCGGAGTTAATTTTAATCTTGGCGGTGTTTATTTTGCTTTTTGGCGCTCAAAAATTACCCGAGGTTGGCGCTGCCCTCGGCCGTGCCATCAGGGAATTTAAGAAGAACATGCGTGAGACAGAAGAAGAGATCAAGAAGCCCATCGAATCAAACCCGAAGTGATTTTAAATTCTTTTCTTCAATCTTTTTTTAAACATATTGAAGAATTGCGCTCACGGTTAATCAAATCCGCGGGCGCTTTTGTCATCTCTTTTTGCTTAAGCTACCCATTTATAGGCAAACTCATTCCGAAAATAATAGCCCCTGCTGGCCATTTGATTTTTACATCGCCTGGCGAAGCCTTTTCAGCCTACATGATTCTGGGTTCAGTGTTGGGCCTGATCATTGCCTCGCCCTACATTTTTTATCAGATCTGGGCATTTGTAGCGGGGGCGCTTAAGCCCTCTGAGAAGAAGTTTGTTTTGATTTTTGCCCCACTGTCATTATTGTTTTTCTTGGCTGGAGCTGCCTTTGCTTATTTCTTGGCCGTACCCAGGGCCTATAAATTCTTGATGAGTTTTTCTTCGGAGTATTTGGTCGCGATGGTCACGGTAAAGAATTATTTCGGATTCCTGGGGCACATGATCCTGGCCTTCGGGGTGGCCTTTGAACTCCCGCTGATACTTGCTTTTTTAGCGAAGATCGGCATTGCGTCACCGGAGTATTTGCGGCAAATGAGACGGCACGCAATTATTATCATTTTGATCGTCGCAGCCCTGCTTGCCCCGCCGGACGTAGTGTCAATGCTTCTGCTGGCTCTTCCACTGGTGCTTCTGTATGAGGTGGGGATTGTTTTTGTGAAGTTTTTTTATGACCCCAAAGGGCCTCGGTAAAAAGGGGACAAACATAAAACCCTTTGAGTAATTCATCAAAGGGTTTTATGAAAATGCATGTAAAACAGCGGTTATTTCTTCTTAGCTGTTTTCTTTTTTGCTTTTTTCTTGGTAGCCATTTGTAGCTCCTTTCTTAAAGTTTAATTTGTTAGTAAGATATTAGCATCAAATTGTTTATATGCAAAAATCTTTTTCATAAAATTTTTCATGAGCGCATCATCATTATATATTCATATCCCGTTCTGCACCCGTAAATGCCTGTTTTGTTCCTTCGTGATAGCGGTGGGGCAGGAACACCGACGGAAAGAGTACGTGGACGCCCTTGTCTATGAAATGAAAAAAAACGAGGGGAAACATCTTAAAACAATTTATTTTGGTGGCGGCACACCCAGCATGTTGGAAGAAAACCATCTCGATATTTTAATGAATGCTATTCGAAAATATTTTTCATTTCAAAACGACATCGAAATGACCATCGAAGCAAACCCTGAAAGCATAAATCACATCAAGGCAAAATTTTTGAAGGCACAAGGGTTCAACCGTGTCAGCCTTGGGGTGCAATCAATGAATGACCGGTATTTAAAATTCTTAGGAAGGAACCATGATGGGGCCATGGCCCGCGGTGCCTATCGTATTTTGCGCGAGGCGGGTTTCGTTAACATCAATCTGGATTTGATGTACGCGTTCCCAGGAGAGACGATGGAAGAATTGGAAGAAGATGTACGAGATATTTCACTCTTGGGTAGTGAGCACTTGTCTTTGTACACCCTGACCATTGAACCGAACAGCCGTTTTTTTGCCACTCAAATGAAACTGGACGATGATGAAAAGTTAGCGGAACAATATGTTGTGATCGGTCGCATCCTTCGCGGACATGGGTTTGGGCAATATGAGATAAGCAATTTCGCCCGGGCCGGATTTGAGTCCATGCATAACAAGAATTACTGGCAGGGAGGCCCTTACATGGGATTAGGCGTGGGGGCCCACGGTTTTGATGGTCAGCGTCGTTACTGGAATACATCGAATTTACAAAATTATATGAAGAGAATCAAGAGCGAAGGGGAAGCCATAGAAGGTTTTGAAGATTTAACAGACGCACAGCTTATCATGGAAAGAATATTATTTGGTTTAAGGATGAATGAAGGTGCCCCGTGGGACTTGGTCCCTTTAAGTAAGATAGGGCTGGTACAAACGTGGATTGAGGAAGGTTTTTTATTTCTTGAGAAGGGGGCCCTTAAAACTACCGATCGCGGCCGTCTTGTTTTGGATGAATTATCCGCCCGGTTGATATAGGGTGGCAATTTTTTGCGAGTGACTGAATAGTTTTAAGAGTGATGCTCCCAAGAGAGCACGATAGTCTTCATTCATGTTTAGACTGTTGAGGATTTTCTGCGCTTCGTTCAGCCGTGTATGGATGGCTTCAAGCGCATAACCCAGGCTTTTGGTTTCAACAAAAATCTTTTTAACGGTTTCCAGGTCTCGGAGGGTCTTGGTCTTTTGGGTGAAGATTTTTAGAAATTTTGTTTTAGCAGCACCCCGCAATACGCTAAAGGCATGAGTGACCAGCAGCGTTTTTTTGCCTTCCGCCAAATCACTAAGAATAGATTTGCCGATATTGGCTTCCGTCTCAAAGATCCCGATAATGTCGTCCTGGACCTGGAATGCCTGGCCGATGAGAATGCCAAAGCGCGAGATTTTTTTGATTTCTTTGTTTTTGGCACCAGCCAGGATGGCCCCGGTGACCATGGGACAGTCAAACGTGTAACGCGCGGTCTTAAGTGTGTAATTAAGGAAAACTTCCTTTTCATCAACATCTTCCACAGATTTGACCCCGCTGACGGTGTCGATGAACTCACCCATGGCAGTAAAGGCCGCGGTCTGGATAAAGTATTTGAGGGCACGCTCTTTACGCTCGGACGGTTCGTCGATGGATAGAAACGCATCGATGGCCAATGCGTAAACGATGTCTCCGGCGATGATCCCTAGATCAATGCCCAATTTGTCGGGATCTCGGGTCTTGACCGTATGGGCCAGTATTTTGTGCATGGTGGGTTTGCCGCGGCGTAAATCCGAGCGATCAATGATATCGTCGTGAATCAACATGAAGTTATGCAAGAATTCCATGCAAGTGGACGCATTATAAAGTTTGCGGGAAATTCTCTTGGAAGAAGGCGCGTAACCTTTGTAGGTCAGGACTAAAAGCAGGGGCCGCAGGCGTTTGCCTTCCCTTAGGGTAAATTCACGGATACTTTCAAAAAGTAAGGGTGAAACCAGGTGCAGCTTGTAGTCTTTTTTGACCGTGTCAAGAAATGAGGCCAGACTCTTGTCTATATTTTTCCGTATTTGCTCAATCATAAACCGCTAGTGTAACATACCTCTTGATTTATCTCAAATATTCCTTAGAATGAAATAAAAATTTTGTTAAAGCAAGGAAGGCCGAATTTCTACTAGAAGTTTAGAGCCTGACGCTCTCTGCGTCATGCAGGTTATCGAATTTGCGAACAACTGTGAGTGTCCGGCGAGCACCTGCGAGTGTCCAGTTTGAGGACGATGAGGACCGATAGTATAAACACGAAACGGCACTAATCTTATAGTATTTTAAAAATAGTAATTTTATAAGGAAGGCGGATTTTATGCGTGTTTTAGGAATAATGGTCATGGTGGTGTTTTTTGCCGGGGCGTGGGCCTTTGCGGCAACAGTTGATCTTACCGACGGGAGGGTAGTGCAAGGTGACATTATCAAGCAGGATAACAAGAGCCTTCAAATCAATGTGGATGGCGTGACCATGACGTATTACTCAGATGAAATTAAGGACATTGACGGAAAATCTTTTACGGAAGCACAGGTGTTGCCTGTCGTCCCCCCTGAAGCCGCCGCGCCTGCGCAACCCACCCCCAAACCTGAAGCTGTCCCTCAACCGGCTGACATCCAGACTGAAACCCCCGCATCAACTGCTACGTCAGGCACGATTGATCCAGACAAAAAAGCATTGATTTTGAAATTCATCGATGTTTTCGGGACTCGTCAGGCATTGATCAATAATTTTGACCTGATGCTCAAGCAAATCGAAAAAGAAAAACCGGATGAAGCCCAAAAGATCCGCCAGCGTGTCAATGTTAATGAGATCATTGAGCGTCTGCTCCCTATTTATGACCGTAATTTTTCGTCTGAAGATTTGAAAGCGTTTATTGCATTTTATGGGTCTGCTGAGGGACAGAAATTAATAAGCACCATCCCTGAGCTCATGAAAGAAAGCGTCCAGGAGAGTGTAAAATATATGGAAGAAAAATTTCCAGAGGTAAGAGGTGCACAGTAACGAAGTATTCATAAATCTATATATTCCATATATTTACAATACCATCATCTTTTTTAAGTTGACC
>CAYZLU010000084.1:0-8662 GCA_964479285.1 uncultured Planctomycetales bacterium
TAATGATGATTTCCACATCACGGTCTAAGGCATTGAGCAGTTAAAATAAATGGTCTAAGGAAAACTGACTTAACTTGCCATTCATAAGACAAGAAACCTTGGACTGTGGAATACCCAAAAGCTCTGCTGTTTGTTTTTGAGTTAAGCCTTTGCCCTTAATAATTTCCTTTATACGAATCATTATTTGTGAACGGGCCAACACCCTTTCAGGATGTGGCAGGCCAATATCTGCGAATACATTGCCGCTACTTTTATAGACTTTTTCTTTTATACTCATAATCACCTCACGTATGGTCAAACTTATATAATTCTTCGGCTAATTTCAATCTTTGCTTAATCAAATCTATTTCGTGTTGCGGTGTTTTAATGCCGCTTTTCGATTTCTTTTGAAAACAATGTAATACGTAAACAACTTTGGCAAATTTAACCGTGTAAACTGCTCGGTATGTGTTCCCAACAAAATTCTCAATAATCTCTAAAACGCCTGCTCCTCCGAATCCTTTTAACGGTTTTGCCTCCATTGGTTTTATACCCATTTGTACTTCATGAAGCGCATGTCCTACCTCTTGCCTAACTTCATCAGGAAATCCCCTTAAATCATCTAAAATGGAACATATTAAATTTTGAGAGCAAAGTGTATTTTTTGCACATTACTTCTTCAGTCTATTTAATCAATTTATCATATTCTCTATGCGTTCCTATCCACAACCATACAATATCGCCGTTTTCAGATTCAACCCCTAGAGCCCTATGGCTCATTCCAACACGTACTGACCAGTATCTTTTAACTTTCTTAAAGTGTAATGAAGGATGATTTGGATTTTGTTTGAGTAATTGATAATTCTTATCGGCTAATTGCTGGATTGATGCAGAAAATTTATGATAGCAATCCCAAAAAGAAGGGGCTGCAAAATGCTTCATAATTCTTTACACTTACCCTTTTTATAGGCGTCCAATGCTTTGGCAGCCATAGCATCAAACTTGCCTGCCTTAGCATCTGCTTCAATTTGTTTGTCCCAAATGGCAGCGTCAAATTTTTCAAACCAAGCTCTTAAAACAGAAAGCTTCTGTGGTGGTAATTCAGTAATAGCCTTTTCGATTTCTTTAACAGTCGTCATTTCACTATCCTCTCGTTAAAGTGTACAATTTAAGTATACCGTAAAGCAGATTAACTGTACATCCACACGTAAATTCTCCTTAAAAACTCAACAAAAGCCGTACAATAGTGTACCCAACGGCCAGCCGTAGGTCTCTAAAAATATTTTTTTCTGTAATATGCTTTTTATCATAAGGTTATAAAAAACCGTACTCATTCATCGGTTCCAAACTTTAGATGAATGAGTATGGCTTACAAGGTCAGTTATTTAGAACTATTTTCACAATGATATTGAGTTAAGCTAATTCCTAAATTTAAATTTCTAGCTAACATTATTAATTCCGAAGGAAAATAATCAGTCTGGACAGCAAAATCAAATTCGGACTTGCAGTCAATAAATTGGACATACTTTTGTATTTCATTTGTGAAACACAGCACAGGGTTTTAATTTAATTTGTTTTACAAATTTATCAACATCAGAATTATTTCCACCTATATGAAGCATACAAGACATTTTTTATCTCCCATGAGCTTAAAGCTCTTTAAGAATTTGTGCAAATTGTTGCTTGCTAAGCATTCCTTTAGCAATGTTGAGCATAGCTTCCAATAATTTGCCATTAGGGTCATCTAAAGAAATGTTATTGAGTTCTAAGAAAACCAAAGCGCTTGCTAAAGCTGTTCTTTTGTTGCCATCAAAAAACGGATGATTTTGGCAAATATGAAAAGCATATGCAGCAGCCATCAAAAATTCGTCTTCATGTAGCCACTGGCCAGCAAAGCTTGCTTCAGGTTGCGCAAGGGCAGATTGAAGTAATCCGAAATCTCTTACCCCATTTTGACCGCCATACAATTCTATTTGATTGCTGTGAATATTGATGACTTCAGCTAAAGTCAAAAAGATAGGTGAGTTCATTGGCTCAAGCTAAAGCTTTTAGGGTTTGTCCATGTTTTCTATTGACCTTTTCCAAAGCTGATTTAAAAGCTTTTTCATGACCAGCCCCATGGACAGGAGAAATAACTATATTCTTGCCATCTGTGGATATTTCTAATGAAGTCTTAGGCGTAATATGTAAAATATCCAGTATGGCTTTTTCTATGACGAGAGCCATGCTGTTCCCATGTGTCGTAAGTTTTTTAATCATCATTATTCTCCTTTATTCAACAGTTACTACACTGTATATACAGTGTAGCACCTATATTCCTACGTGTCAACTAGCGCAACCCTCTAAATTAATGTACCTGCCTAAAAAATCAACTAAAATCATGTAATACTGTACTCATCGGCCCCCGTAGGTTTTTAAAAATATTTTTTCTGTAATGTGCTATTTATCATATGTTTATAAGAACCTGTTTTCGTTCAACAGTTTAAATTGTTGGATAAACGAGATGACTACGCCTGATTTTTTCTCTCAAAGCGATTGGTTTTTTTCAATTTATTAATCAAAGTTACCACAAAGCCAAATTATTTAATACTGAATGAGACATTGACGGTCAGCATTTTCTTCCATTTGGCATATGCTTTTTTAAAGAACCTTTGCCTTGGACTTGCGAGCCATATTTAAGGCGAAGTTCTTTAATTTTATTTATTTCCTTTAAGATCATCAAATAGCTTTGATGAAGATTGCAAATACCCCATCCTCGTTTCCTTGATCCACATTTTCTTAACTTCAGGATCTATTTGAATTCGGGCATCTCCCCAATGAAGGGATTGAAACTGTGGGTAGGCGTCCCAATCACTGTTGATGTAGCTAACAATCTTTACATCTTCATTATTAATAAAATCAAAATAATGTTTGAACCACTCCATTCTTGCCCTAGTTGAATATATTCCTGTAGGCGTGGATTCAGCAATCATCGCTGGCTTTTTATGCTCGCGTGCAATAGAAAAGAATTGCTTGGCAACTGCAATTTGCAACGGATTAAAGATAGATACAGCAAACCAATCAACATAATCATCACCAGGATACCAGTCCATAAAATTGACTTGGGGGTCTAGCATGGCTGCAGAATGCCAAACATAAGCAACATTATCAACACCTTGAGATCGTAGATGGTCAACAATATACCGGTATGCCCGCTGATATTTTTTTGGATCATAACCGTTAGCTGGCAGATCAAATTCATAGCCTATCCTGAAATAAATCAGACGCTTTACACTTTTCATCCATTTTGCCAACTTTAGAATATTAGCGTCATAACGGCCATTTAATGTATCGTCCAAAGCCCCAACCATGTACAAAGCCAATTGAATAACAGTATCATGATAATGATCTACATAATATTGGGCATAAATAACACCTCCACCATTATCAGCAGGCCCATCCAATGCTTGCATCAATTGAATGGAGGTGTAAAACATGAACCCTCCTGGGACAACGCCAATATTTTTGATATAGCCATCAATGGCGTCCTTTTGCTGGCCAATTATAAGTAACTTACCCACTTTAGGAATGAACGAATGGGTGTCAGCATGAGTTACGCAAGAATTGAAAAACAATGCTATAACCATTGAAAAAATGACCCTCAAGGACAACCCCCTTCTAAAAAATATTCCATTATTTTAACCCCTCTTCGCAAGGGACCTTCCGACTAACTTATACAAATATAAATCAAAAAGTTGTAAAGTAAAATCCAAATAAGTCCTTGAATTTAACTTACTTCTTCCATGAACCCTGTCTATAAAGACAAAGGGGAACTCTATAGCTTTTTTATATTTTCCTTTGACTAAAATTTCTAAAAGTATCTTAAAACCTCTTGGTATCAATTTTGTATTATAAATCACATTTTTTCTTAGAATAAAAAAACCTGACATCGGATCTTTAATGGAAGTTAAAGGCCTTACAGTCAACATCGCCAAATTAGTCCCCAGCAATCTTATTTTGGGCCAATTTTCGATACCGCCACCTTTTATAAACCTTGAAGCAACAATAATGTCTGCATCGTGCATTTCTAGATCTTTAATAAGCAGTGGAATGATTTCCGGAGGGTGGCTTAAATCAGAATCAATGACACAAAGCAATTCACCCGAAGCCACTTTAAATCCGTCCAAAACAGCAGAAGCGAGCCCAAGCTTTTTATCCCTATGAAGGATTTTTATAGGATGGTCCTTGGCAAGATTCTCAGCAATTGCGCCTGTACCATCAGGGGAAGCATCGTCGACTATGATCAATTCATATTTCTCGAACAAGCTCTTCTTGATACGCATTACCAGATCGGTAATATTTTTTGATTCATTATAAGTTGGTATAATAATAGAAATCATATTTAGTCCTTTGAAAAACATCCCCTTTAATTAATTGTTCGCATTTCATAACTTTTTAATTGAAGAGCTCCAACAGACAAAACGTCAAGAGCATTTTGTTTTAGGAAAATAAACCTCAAATATTTTAGCGGAAAATTTGCTGGTATGTCAAAATATGCCCCCTCTAAGCCACTAGACAAATTATTCATTGATTGAAAAGACATGTTTGCCCAATTGTTATTGTCAACAGACCCTTGAATCTGCCATGAGAAACTACAGGGCCTATCTTGGGCGTTTAAACAAGCAGCCCCTAGCCTATAACCGACGACCCTTTCAGGCATATCCATAAAAAAGTAATCAACCCTTCCCTCAGGCGTGCCAGGTTTAATTCGCCAAAAAGCATTACCCTGGTCTTGTTTAAATAGAAGCACTGGCCCCTCATCTCCACCGTTCATCTGCTGCACTAAGATTTTCTGCCCATAAGCATCTGTTACATGCACGCGTGTCTTGTTGGCAGGTCTTGCGTAGGTGCTTTTTTTCCGGCGCAGTAAAGTTAAATCGACAATTTGGGTATAATCATCTATATAAAGTGGCCAATCTATAAAAGCATCCTGGAAAATCATTTGTTTACCTGCTTTATAGCTGTATTTATCAAAAATGTAACGACAATGAGCGTAGATTGTTGTCATATAACTAAATTCAAAAGGTAAATCATAATCGATAAGTGTTTCTCCTGGCCTGTTTAAGACTACGATTATTTTGTCGGTCTTATTGTAATCAATATGGGAAGCAATATTGTTAAGATAATCGTATTCCTTGAGGTAATTGCGCAAGCTTTGATGAATAGTCCATGCAGCAACTAAAATAATAGATAGAAAGTAAACGCCTATCAAACAACTGGTCATCCTTTTAGAAAATCTATTTTGGAAAAAAGAATAGGTGTATTTAAAACAATAAATAACAAACCCCAGCCCCATAAGAGCACAGGAAAGAAACGTTCGGTAACCGGTGACCATGGTGTAATTAATCGCCATCAATCCCGGCGCATTTGCCAATAAAAACAAGGTGCAGGCAAATATAAATTTCTGTATAGAGACATTGATAGCAAAAGGAGTGAAAGAAAACCTTCTTTGAACAAAGAAAAAAGCCATGATTGCCCCAAATACCGCAATCATCGACCATTCATAAAAGGGCTGGTCATGTAATATAAGGTCCCATGTTCCTATTAAAGAATATTTAATTAAATCAATAATAAGCGGGATTTTAGTGGCGACATTTTTGACCAAATCTACTTGGTACATGGAACCGACCGTTGCGGGAAGGGCAAAATGTTGACTGAATGGTATAATATAATTCTTAATTAAGTACCAATATAAAACCAGGATGATCCCATAAAAACATATTTCTGCTATGAGCCTTAAGCGCAAAATCTCCCAGGAAGAATATTCCTGAAAGAACAATCTTAAAAACATAAATCCAAATACGATGACTGCCATCGGCTGGTATATCAAAAGGGCAATTAAAAAGAAAAAAATAGCAGCCGCCAAGTTCCATTTGGGCTTCAAGCTTTCGCATTTGTCCAGATTTAAATATGAGAGAATACCAAAAAGGAGACTTACAGATTCCGGCGCACCATTACTGACCCACATCACATTAATGATATTATCAGGTAATAATGAAAAACAAAAAGCAATTAAGACCGCCCAGAAATCCCCACTTCCTATACGGCAGCAAAAACGATACAAAAAATAGCATGTCAAAATTTTTATTAAGAAAACACAGATTCTAAGAACAGTCAAATCTTCCACGCTTTTGACATGCCATCCGATGAAGCTGTCAAGGTAGGTCCATAAGGGACGCCCTTGCTTAAACAAAACACCTCCTTCAGGGTCCCCCATCCAGTCGCCTTTGGGCGTGGTGATAAGATAACCATCGGTATGGGTCCCAAAATGCACTAAAAAAATGGGAGAAAAGATCAAGACAAATAATGGTATTAGAAACCAAATTTTTATTTTCATAAGAAACCTGCCGCCGCACGATTGATAAACCCTACGTCAGTCCACTAAAAATCTTACTCTTTCATCAGTTCATGACTCTTCAGAATGAAGCTTTCCATTAAGAAACTCGACAAGATAAACTCTTTCTTCGGCATCAAAACCTCCCTCAACTGCTGAATTAAATCTGCTGATCCTATCTTTCTTTTCCAAAAAACTAGCTATGTTAAAACTGACATGCGAAGCGTCTTCCAATAAACCCAATAATTTAAAAAGACCATCTGTATCACACTCGTTGTTTTCATAATCTGCCAAGGCGTTGGCAAGCCTCTTATACTCTGATATCAAATCCTGATAATCATCTTCTAACAGGACAGAACTTTCTGCGTCCCCAACCACCCAGAGCTTAATCAAAGATATTTCTTCAGGAGTCAGCGCATCTTTACCTGATAATTTACCGATGATGACATTGATCTTTGAAGATGTCTGTTTCTTTAATTCTTCACTTACTTCGTTCCTGCTGTCGTTCAACAAAGTAGCTATTTGATCAAACCCTCCTTCGTCCAATTTGCTTAAAGCATCTTGCATTGCTTTTGTTATTTGAATTTTCATAAAGATTTCCTTTCTTTTTGGCAATTGATAACTTTTAGTTTACTTTGAATAAAATGAAACTTTTATCGGCATAGATTTGCCTTCCCAAAAATGCGTCAGAATTTTGAAACAATGCCGTGTTTTTCAACTTGTCCTTATTGATCAATATATAATTGACGCCATATTTCTTTATTATACCTTCACGGACATTTAAAGTAGTTTCTTTATCGAAAAAACGATCCAAATCATTTTGACGCGTTTTATAACCTTCAATAAACGGAAGAGGGCAATTGAGGGCCACCACTTTACCCCCGAAAGTGGGGACAATGAAACTTGTTTCCTGGTCAGAAAGAATGACATCATACTGTTTTGTATACTTTTTAAGAAACAGGTACTGGTTATAGTCATTTTTACGCCCCGGCATATAACCCATGCTCTGTGCATTACAATTATGGTATATGCCCAATAAAGAAAGAAATAAAATAAGGACAAATAAACATTTACTGCCAACGGGCAATGACTTAAAACGCGCATTACTACACAGCCAATCAGCCAACGCCATATGTAATATTAAAACTATGGAAGAAATCACGCGGCCATATGTAAAATGATTGCTTATACCGCCATATATATACACTATGACCAGCCCCATAAACATTAAAGCAAGAGGATCTTTCCAATTAGACTTGACCCTAAGCATAAGGGGCGGAAAACCAATGAGCGCAGGGAATATTGCCCACCACAAGCCATGATACATTTTACTGTTATCAATATCCAGCACAGCGCCACTTGATAGAACAAGTTTGAGCAAAGGATAATAGGGCCACGCCAAAGCAATCAAAAAAGAAAGCGGAATAACAGCTGAGATGAACATGGAATCAATAAATAAATGAGGAGAACCACGATTTTTATGGCCTATAGCAAGCGCTAATATCCCAGCATATAAAACGATTGCGCTCAATGGATGTGTGAGGAGAATAATCACACTAAAAATAAGAAGAAGAAAAAGGCCCCACTTGCTCCTATTTTCTAAATATAAAATTGCCATTGAAAGTGATAAAAAAACCATCCCCATGGCGAATGTCGATGGATATGGCAATACATAACCGATGACACCAAAATGAAAAAAGCCGCTATAGTTCCAGGCACCAGGCCCCCATAAGAATAGTGTAAAAAAAAGTGTGTAAAATGGCCGCTTACCTTCTCCAAGCAACAACACAATAAGCATTCTTAAACTAATAACAAAAAGCAAGAAATTAAAAATACCTGCCCAGGAAAGGGCTGTGATTGAATTTATGTTAAATACCCTTGCCATCCAAGCGATGGTCAGACTATAAGGGGAATAAAAGGCATGTGGGGCGCTCAATAAAAGCTCTGGATGCCTAGGAAATAATGGATGTGTCGCCAACTCACGCACCACATTGCTGTGCATCCAAAAGTCTCCATACCAAAGACCATTGGCCGTATGAAAAACCATAAAAATGAAAAGAATAAAAGACAAAAAGAGGAATTGATTTGATCTTACAGCTGCGGCTATGAGTACAAACATCAGCCTCATCATCCAAACTGCATGAACATGATGGAATATACCCACAGTTGGGACATCCTTCTATTTATTACTAACGAAACAAAACACATTCAACTTGTTGCCGTCTAAATCACGAAAGTATTCTGCGTAAAACCCGCTGTCGCCCCTTGGGCCGGGTTTGCCTTCGTCTTTGGCGCCTAGCTCTATGGCTT
>CAYZLU010000085.1:0-8636 GCA_964479285.1 uncultured Planctomycetales bacterium
ATATCCGGACGGACAATTCTTGGGTTAATAGGTTTTTTTCCACTATCGGTAACCAAGGCAAATTCTTCTTCCATGTATTTGGTCCCGCAAATCGCATTGGCCAAAGATACCCCCATGCGCTCAAGATCCACCTTGGACAAATCCAGACGGGCATCCTCCAAAGCCATACGCGCAGCCACACAGGCAAATTGTACATAGCGGTCCATGCGCATCGCCTCTTCAAAACTAAGCCCTAAAACAACAGGATCAAAATCAGCTACCTGTGCAGCAATTTTGGTATTAAAAATGGACACATCAAATTCCGTCACCCGGCGCACAGCCGACACCCCATTGATCATGGCGCGGTAACAATTTTCATTACCAATACCATTAGGAGATACTATCCCAACCCCGGTAACGACTACTCGACGCTTTTTATTCATTATTACCTCTTGTCCCAATTAATGCTTTAGGGTCTCTTCCATTAAATTATTATGACTTCCAATGACCTGCCAACGATCCTGACCTTTTTTCCATGTCATCGTATAACGGCGGATGACACGCTTGCCGCCCTCTGCATTGACCTCAACCGTAAAAATTAAGTATTGCAAAATAGCAATGTCCCCATGGATTTTTATTTGAATGGGACGCAATTCACAAATAGCAATATTCGTACTCTTGGTCCAAAAACCGACCCATTTATGCAGCCAAGGACGGTCAACGGGAATAGGGCTTTCATGGCCATATCCTATCATTTCAGGATGTATGTATTTAATAAATTCATCCACTTTTTTATTGATCAATAAATCCCAATGTTCATCAATGCAGCGCCACACTTCGATCTGCGCTTTATTCCAATGTTCTGGGACCCACGAAGTACGTTTTAACCCCAGTTCTTCGGCTGTTTTAGCTGTTGAAACCATGGCAATTTCTCCTTAATTTAACAGTGTACTAATTCAAAAGTTCTCTTGATCTCTTCCACACTAAAAAATTTCCCCGTACGCTCGACTTCATGCACCATGTCCACGATCTTGCTATTTAGGGTCGTTGGTAATTTAAAATGATTAGCCAAATGAGCTATCTCACCGTTGATAAAATCTATTTCACTGACACGACCGCGCATGATGCTTTGTAAAATAGAGCCGTATAATGGCTCTTTACTTAAAGTGGTCAATGTTTTATTAATAATCCCGGCAGCTTGCTCCATTGGCATTTTAACCAAACCATAAATCCGTTCCCTGGGAAAATCAGGCAAAGAAACCAGTTCAATATTGGCTTGGGTCACAATATCAATTCCTTCTTTCAAGAGCATAATACTCAAACGGCATAAATCCATATCAGAAAATGTCTCCTGCATGCTTTTTCCGATAAGAGCCGGGATACAATTATTAAAATTAACAAAAAGCTTTAAATACTTCTGACCCATGATATCGGTACTCGTCACCATTTTAAAGGCCCTACCTAATCGTTCTGCAATTGCGTGGGTCGGAGGGTCCAAAGGCATGAGTGGACGCCCGATGATCCAATCTCCTTCAAAATTAAAGATAATTTCGCCCGGGTTTGTATAGGTAGCGCCAAACATCACTATACTGGAAAACTGGCGGTCACGTTCAAAATGGCCGCTTAAAATATTGTCTGCCTGCACACCATTTTGGGTGGTCAAGATAAAACCACCCTGCTCTAAGAATTCGCTATTATGGGTAAAGGCTTCTTCAATATCCTGGGTTTTGACCGCGAATATCACCAAACCGTAAGGTTTATCCAAACGGGTCAAAGCAGGTATTTTGATTATTTCATTACCTCGAACGCCTTTAATGCTCAAACCCTTGGCATTGATGACATCGACTTGATCAGATCTTCCGATGAGGACAACATCCTCACCTGCTTTCTTCAAGAACGCTGCAACAACACCACCAATAGCGCCTGCCCCTATGACTGCAATATTCATATATATTTTTTATAATCTAATCCGACTTCATCCATGATACGGACCATTAAGCTATAAAACGCTTTAGGCACTTCGGTTAAAAATGCCTGCACAATGTCCATTTCTTCAACCGTCAATGAACCGCGGGCCTGGGCAACTTGTTCTGCTTTTTTATTGACCACCTCTTGGGCCAGTCTCCGATGAAAAATGGGGATCAAATTGAGCATTTTATTATATTTACTCAAAGCCACCACGTCCCATTGCATGGTTGTTTGGATAGATACCATTCGTTTACTCTTTTCTCTTAATTAGCCGCTTGGACTCTTGAATTGGCTTCCCACTTGGCGATATTGTTCATAAAGTCTTTAACGCACAATTTAACACGCATATCATAATCACTTTCCATGATGCGATGGATACGCTCTGGCTTGGAATAATACTCACGCATGCACCAGGCACCCAAGCGGCCGACATCTTCAATGGATAAAAAGTCGGTCGGGATGATGGGGTGTTGAAAATCCCAGTCTTTCAAATTAATCGTTTCTGGATCAAACCAGCCTTTTTGGATCCCATAGCGCCAATCTGGAGAATTAGGCACTGGTGTCAAATAATCAAGGGCAAAAACGTCCGGATCAATTTCTTCGGCAATGCGCAAGCGCTCTTTAATCTTCTCTTCGGTATCTTCACGCAAACCGATCAATACTGTCCCGACAGTACCAATATTCTGGGCGCGCAAAATTTTGATCGTATTCCTTATCTGGTCAATAGTGACACCTTTACCGGTCTTAAGCAACTGGGAGTCGCTTTCCACCTCGACACCGGTCAAAGCCATAAATAAACCAGCCTTGCGCATCAAAGGTAAAATATCATGCTGGGATATCCACTGGTCCGCCCTTCCTAAGCACACCCAACCGATTTTATTGCCGCGCTTGAGTTTCTCTTCACAGAATTCAATCATGGCCTTGGTATCGCTGTTAAAAGCATCGTCTTGCATAACCACGGTGGTGATACCGTACTGCTTTTCCAAGATATCAAGTTCATCAACAATACGTTTACCTGAAAGACCCCGCCAGGAAGTAAAATCTTTGGCTGCGGAACGGCTGTCATACAACGCCCATTCATAACAGAAATGGCATTTCCCCGGGCAGCCGCGTGAGGTCATGAGCTCCGCGAATGGTTTCCAATAAGTATGGCCAATATAGGTTGTCATAGGAAATAAATCATAGGCTGGCATGGGAAGCATGTTTAAATCAGGTATTAAACCACGATGAGGACCCACAACAATGGTATTTTTATCCTGACGGGAAACCAACCCATGAATATCACGCATGTCTTGGGCCTTGGATTTTAAATTATTGACCAAATCCTCCAAGGTCAATTCACCTTCACCGATCAGTATATAATCAATGGAAGGATTCAAGCGCATTTGACGGTCATAATCCGCTGAATACCACAGGCCAGAGGCAATTGTTATCATTTGTGGAAACCTGGCCTTGATAAGGCGTATGGCCTCATTAAAATACCAAATCACTGCGGCCCCGCAGGTCGAAAAAAGCTGGTCGCCTAAAAAAACCATGTCTGGTTTACTTACCTCGATTTTAGCCAACATCGCATCCCAATCCAAGTCTAAGGCACGGCAATCCAAGGCTTCAACGCTGGCAATGCCTTTAGAACGGACATACGCCGCTACTTGCGCATGCATTTGGTTAGCTGCCTTATGCAGGCCGTGCGAATCCCAAGCTTTAATCGGCGGTGTTAGAAATAATATTTTCATGTAATATTTCTCCTTATGTTTTTTAAATACCCTTATGGGATTAATCTCAAGTTCATGGGGTATCTATAGGTATTACCCCGGGACGTCCAAATAGCGCCTTTAATGCTGCAAATGATGTTAGTGAGCACAAAAATGAAATATCCGATCAAAGCAAAAGGTATGCCTATGATCGTATAAAATAAAACCACACAGATACCCATATAGATAAAAAAAGAAATCTGAAAATTCAATGCTTCCTTGGCTTGAGTGTTAATAAAAACACTGTCATCCCCTTTAGCGAGCCAGATGACCAGGGGAATGATAATGCCCAGTAAGCAAGTGAAGGCCAGAAGCCCGCCCAAATGAGAAATGACAGCAAAAAACCTTTCTTTAGAAGCTTCCATATCTAAAACCAGCTTGTCACCAATGATTTTCCACCAAGTGTCTTGTCAGTAGCAATATGTTTTAGTTGAGTATATTCTAATAGTCCTGTAAGACCTAATTCTCGCCCAAACCCGCTTTGTTTATAGCCGCCAAAAGGTGCTTCATTTAAAAATGCACCGTAGGTATTGATCCAAACAGTCCCACACCGCAAACGACGGGCCACTTTATTGGCTTTTTCCAGATCTTTACTCCAGATCATGGCAGCCAATCCGTATTTAGTCTCATTGGCAATTTGGATGGCCTCCTCTGTTGATGTAAAAGGCATGACGCACAAAACCGGCCCGAAAATTTCTTCCTGGGCGATGCTCATGGTATTACGGACATTGGTAAAGATCGTTGGTTCTAAATAAGCCCCTTTAGGGTTAATATCAGGGACATGTCCGCCACAAACAAGCCTGGCCCCCTCTTGTTTGCCTTTTTCTATAAATTTCAAGACCATGTTCCTATGCTCAATACTAACTAGGGGACCAAACTCAGTCTCAAATCACCTGCCGGGCCGATCTTTAAATTTTTCGCACGGGCCACTAACTTTTCGGTGAACTCCTGGTAAATTTTATCTTCCACTAAAAGACGGGACCCAGCGGTGCACATCTGTCCCTGGTTCATAAATATCGCGGACAAAGACCCTCCCAGTGCCGCATCCATATCACAATCAGCAAAAACAATATTGGGTGATTTACCGCCCAACTCAAGGGTCAATTTCTTGACTCCCCTGGACGCTATAGCCATGACTGCTTCTCCGGTTTGGGTGGAACCGGTAAATGAGACCATGTCTACTTCAGGATTACTGACCAGCTCTTGACCTGCCTGGGTCCTTGAAGATGCAATAATATTCAATACGCCTTTAGGCAGCCCCGCCTGAACTGCTAATTTGGCCAGCAACATTACGGAAACACATGCCACAGGAGATGGTTTAAGCACCACCGTGTTACCTGCCAATAAAGCGGGCGCTAATTTCCAGGCTGCCATGATCAAAGGATAATTCCATGGGATAATGGCGACAACCACTCCCACTGGCTCACGTTCAATAATCGAAAGCACCGGTGAAGAATTTTTTATGGTCTCACTGTCCAATGTTCCTGATAAATTACCGAAATATTCAAATGTTTCCGCTGCTGTCGGCACATCAATAAAAGTCGCATGCTTAATGGTTTTTCCACTTGAAGCACATTCCAGGTCTGCCAATTCTTTGGCATTGTCCCTGATAAGCGCCGCGATTTTAAGCAAAAATTCCCCACGCTGCACCATACTCATTTGCGGCCAGCGGCCATGGTCAAAACCCAAACGCGCGGCACTCACAGCCGCTTGCACATCAATCGTATCTGCATCCGCGATCCGTGCAAACAGATCACCATTGGAGGGATTAACAGCATCGAAATATTTGCCGCTGAGTGAAGAACAAAGTTTTCCTTCAATCAGCAGATCAAACTGTTGTATTGTTATGGCGGTCATCTCATTCAACAGGCACCTCGGTCCATAATTGAAAAATGCGGCTGCACGGCGCGTACCATTTGGAAATGCGGGCAAAATCTCCCCGGAGATCCATCTTCTTTTGGGTCGTGGCCACAAAGGGGTCGATTTCACGGTTAAAAACCGCGCGCCAAATGGATTCATGGGCTGTGATCAAGAATTCCGCTTGGGCATCCTGGCCGGTCTTCGTAATACGGCCATTTTCAAATTTAAAACTATAAATATCCCCTGTTTCCTGCAGGCAAACAGCCAGGTCCATGTTCATGGCTGTTTTCTTGCCTAATTCCTGCATTTGAAGGTCGCTGTTGACTAAACGGACAATTTCTTGGATTTGTTCTGGAGAAAAGAGTTTGTATTTTTTCATCTCTTTGTCACCCCCGAATACTTTAGTCGGGGGTCCAGACATAGCTTCCCCTTGATTCCCGACGAACGACTGTGAGTGTCCGGCTTGAGGACCAAAAGCATTCGGGAATGACAAATCTTTTTTTAAATAATGCACAGCAACCAAATCCATCTTTACTTGTTCTTCCAATTCCTGGATCAAGACAAAAGCATGGAATAAATCTGGTCCCACAGCAACGACACCGTGATTGCGTAGAATAACAATGTTATTGGCTTTCAATTCTTTAATCACAGGGACCATATCTGTCACTGAAGGAGTAGTTTGTTCAATGGATTTGACCTCACCCAAATAAAATTTCGCTTCAAAAGTCTTCGGTGTAAAAGACCCCTTGGCCAAAAAGAACCCGTTTGTGTATGTTGGGTGAGTATGTACTACAGCTTTAATCTGTGGAAAATTCTTATAAATTTCCGTATGCATCAAAGACTCTGATGATGGCTTCTTCGAAATGATAGGACCTTCACTGGCAAGACCCCCGGAAATATTCATCAATAAAATATCCTGCACATTTAAATAACCCAAACAGGTTCCAGTAGCCGTAATCAGCAAGGTATTGGCATCGACGCGAACGCTTATATTGCCGTTAAAACCGCAGACAAGCCCCTTGTCCCAAAGCAATTTTCCGATGCGTATAATTTCATCTGTTAATTGAGATTGCTCTGTCACCTTATTCCTCGCCATGACACTAATTCTTTTTCTTAAAATATTTTGCAGGTACCCACTCCACTAAAGGCACATAACCATGTGTGCTTTGGGGAGCAATCCGTTGACCTTCAAAACTTAATATTGCCTTAGGGTCCCCTAAAAACCTTGTCCTTCGCTCAGCAGCCAATAATTTGATAGGGATTTTATGTTTTTGGGCCAGTATTGCCAATATCAAGGCCCCGATGTCACATAAAGCGCCTGTATCATCCGCGTACTGGCAAGCAATGATCACTTCTTTGACCAACCCATTAAAAAACAAAAATCCTGCCATATTGTCACTGATCACTGCCGGTGTTATTCCTTTTTTCAAAAGAATTTCCGACGTCTTTCTCCCTGCCTCCAGACTCGGCCTGCCTTCACAAACAAAGGCTTGATTGTTTGAGGTTAATTTTAATTTTTTGATAGAATCAGGGCTAAATATGCCTTGAAACAAATAAATTGATTTTGCTTTATAATCCCGCATGGATCGTGATCGCTTTCGTTATTAATTGATGTGGCACAACATCAAATCCTAGATAAAAACCTTTGACTTTGGGCCCAAAAAGCCTTTTACCATTAAAAAATAAAAACTCCTTTTCGTCCCGTATTTCAATCGGCATGTCCTTGCCACTGGCAACTCCCCTCGAGGGTTGGGTCAAGACAAACAAAGGAATATCAAATTCCCTGGCTAAAACAGCAATTTGATAACTGCCGATCTTATTAGCAATATCGCCATTCGCTGCAGAGCGATCAGAACCAATGATCACTTTATTGACAAATCCATCAGCCATTAAAGACGCCACCGCATTATCAGCAACCAGGGCGACTTGGGCTTTGGCTTTTTGCAACTCCCATACTGTAAGCTTGGCCACTTGCATATAAGGCCTTGTTTCCGTGGCAAAAAATTTTATTTGTTTCCCTTGAGAGGCAGCAAGGCTTGCAGCCATGGCCAATTCACCACTGACATTGCAATGTGTTAAGACAACATCTTTGTCCTCCATCACTTCGGCTATTTCTGCTACCCTTTGTAAACGGCGGGCCCTGATACTGGCAAGAAAACCCTGCACCGTCTTTTCGACAGCCAAGCGGACATGCGCCACATTTTGTCCATCTTGTCCCATGGTGTGCGCTTTTTTTGCGGCACCTAACACTATCCCTGTCACCTCGGCAAAAGGGAACGTGGGGCGGGAATTATTCAGTTGATGGGCTACATTTTCCAGATGCTTAAGTAAGTCGCCTTTGGGATTCAATTCCAGCAAAAAAGTATTGAGGACAACCAAAAACTGTCCAAAAGCACGGGTCTTCATATCACGGATAACCATGACCGCGCTTTTTACATTTTTAACAGGAATATACTTAAGCTTCGCCGGAATTAACGTTTCGTCCAAAACATACAAGACACCCTCTTTCATGTAGGCTGGCCAAAACAATGGTGATTCGAACTTAGAAACCCGAGTGGTCATTTTCCGCTTTCCAATTGTTTGATTAATTCCAATGCCATCTGGATCAGCATACCTTCGGCCATATAATAATCTGGATTGATAAATCCCATTTGTCCGGTAATCAGATTGTCTGAAACCGCCAAAATGGACACTGCAGGGATTTTATAAACCTGAGCAATGGTCAAAAATGGGGCGCTGACCATGTCTACTCCAATAGCTCCCTGATCAATCACCTTGTTAACAACTTCTTTTGTTTCTCGCAGGATAGCATCGGTTGACCAAACCTTGCCTTCATGCACGGTCAAGCTGGCAGTTGCTGCAACATTCTTTGCGATCCCGGTCAATTTTTGGGTCAATACAGCATCTGGAACAGTGACAAACTTGTCATCAACGTAATAAGGGGAAACACCATCTCCACGCACACAGCCCGTAGTCATTATAAAATCACCTATTTTAATATCACGGCGCATGGCCCCGCAGCTTCCAATACGGACAAGTACCTTGGCCTCAGCATTACATAAAATTTCCGTTGTAATG
>CAYZLU010000086.1:0-8538 GCA_964479285.1 uncultured Planctomycetales bacterium
AATATGTGTGTCTCATGGTATCATCAATACGGGGTCTTGGCCAAGATGGTTCGGCCATTTCATACCTATGGTCCAGGCTTAAAGCTTGACGATGGACGGGTTTTTGCGGATTTTATAGCGGATGCAGTCAATGGCCGGGACATTGTGCTGAAAAGTGATGGTTTAGCGAGACGGGCATTCTGTTACCTGGCAGATGCCACGGCGGGTTTCTGGATGGTTCTATTAAAAGGTGTCAATGCCCAGGCCTATAACATCGGCAACCCTGATGGTGAAATCAGCATCCGCGACCTGGCGCATGTAGTTGCCGGACTTTTTCCGGAAAAGAAGATTTCGGCAAGATTTGAGCAACGCAAGCATACGGAGGGTTACCTGCCCAGCCAGATTTCTGTCACCTGCCCGGACATTACAATGGCCAGAAAATTGGGTTGGGACCCAATCACGTCCATTGAAAACGGGTTTCGTAAAACAATAAAGAGTTACCAGCCATGAGAATAGCTGACACGCGCAAAGACTTCCTTGATGGGAAAATCACCAAATCCGAATTTATTCAGGCAATGTATCAAAACCACCACTCAAAACTATTTGATTATGCGAACATCCTGAAGCAGACAAACATTGCTTCCATTGAGATAGCTGATGAAGAAGTGACCATGAAATCCCGGGACAAGGGTGTAAAAATGATTTGTCCCTTGGGTGATTACCGGTCCGCTCCTGTCGAAATATTGAATTTTCTGGATTACGAGACCGCAGATTCAGCAATGATCATGTCCCTGGTGCCTCCTGATGGCTGTGTCCTTGATATCGGTGCCAATATGGGATGGTATTCCGTCAATATTGCCATGACCTACCCTTCAAGCCGCGTGCATGCGTTTGAACCCATCGCTAAAACCTATTCGTTTTTAGAAAGGAACATCAAACTTAACCAGGTCAGAAACGTTGCCGCCCATAACTTCGGCCTGTCCAACGAGCGCAAAGACCTGGATTTCTATTTTTACCCGGAGGGGAGCGGCAATGCTTCCTGCGCAAATTTGAGCGGGCGTCCGGACGCCCAAGTCATCACCTGCCATGTCGAGAGGCTGGATGATTTTGTCCACGCTAATAAATTGCATGTGGATTTCATCAAATGTGATGTGGAAGGGGCAGAGTTGTTTGTTTTTCAAGGCGCGCTGGAGACTTTAAGAAATGACAAGCCCATTGTGTTTACCGAAATGCTTCGGAAATGGGCGGCGAAATTTAATTACCATCCAAACGAAATCATCACCTTCTTTGCATCGCTGGGGTACCGCTGTTTCCACTGTGATGGGACTGCTTTAAAAGAGGTGGCAGAAATAACGGATGAAACGGTCATGACCAATTTCTTTTTTTTGCACGTTGACCAGGAGGGCATGTGGCACAAGAAAAAAAGAAGATAAGCATCGTAACGCCATGTTACAACGAAGACAAGAATGTCAAAGCACTGTATCTTTTAGTCAAAGAAATATTTGAAGGGCAAAATTATCTTTACGAGCATATTTTTATTGATAACGCCTCCACGGACAGTACTGTCGCGGTCCTAAAAGGCCTCGCTGAAAACGATAAGAACCTCAAAATCATCGTCAACGCAAGGAATTTTGGCTGGATCCGGTCTCCTTTTTATGGGTTGTTGCAGGCCCAGGGGGATGCCGTTGTCCTTATCGCTGCTGACCTGCAGGACCCGCCCCAACTGATCGCCCAGTTTATCCAGAAATGGGAAGAGGGATACCTCATTGTCCTGGGCGTGAAAACGAAAAGTAACGAGTCACGTTTGATGTACAAGATAAGGGGCCTTTACTACAAACTATACCGTTCCATATCTGAAAATGGGGTCATCGAGCATTACACAGGATTTGGGTTATATGACAAGAAGATCATTGAAATATTCAGGGAGTTGGATGAGCCGTATCCCTACCTGAAAAGCGTCATTCCTGAAGTGGGTTTTGAAAAATGCCTCGTGGAATACACGCAACCAAGAAGAAAAGTGGGCATTTCTTCCGGGAGTTTTTATAGGCTTTATGACGCTGCGATCAGCGGGATCACCAGTGATTCACGTGTGCCGATCCGCATCGCGACGATATTCGGGTTTATTTCTTCGGCGGTCAGCCTCTTCATCGCGCTTGTCTATGTGTTTCTTAAGGTCCTTATGTGGAACAGGTATTCCCTGGGGATTGCCTCCATTGCCATTGGTTTTTTCTTTTTTGCGTCGGTCCAGTTGTTTTTTATAGGATTGATCGGGGAATATGTCGGTGCCATTTTGACCCAAGTCAAGAAAAGGCCCCTGGTCATTGAGAAAGAACGGGTCAACTTTTGATGGGTTTCTTTCGTGAAAGAGAAGACATTGTCTTTGTACTTCTTCTTTTTTTTATTGCGATTGGCATGTGTTGGCCTTTATTTCGAAATGAATTTCCCCTCACCTTTGACCACAGTGCCAGCCTCGCCTATCATCTGGCCATGCGTGACTACTTTGGGCGCGGCCAGTTCCTGCCTGTTTGGGTTCCTGCTTTTAACCATGGTTACGGGGGGGCAGTGTTTAATTATTATCCTCCGTTGTTTTTTCTTTTTTCAGCTTCCATTGACGCCTTAGGTGTTCCTGCGGCATTGGCCATCAATTTAACATGTTTTTTGGCCATGTTCTTGTCGGCCTGGGCCATGTTTGCTTTTTTAAAAGGGTTGATCAATAGTGACGGTGCTTTTTTGGGGACTGTCGCGTACATGATGGCGCCTTATCATGCTTTCGATCTTTATCACCGTGGAGCCTATGCCGAACTCACGTCATTTATTTTTCTGCCATTGATCTTTTTGGGGATTCAAAGAATGATGAAGCAGAGTGGTTTCCTTTATTTCTCAGTGACAGCAATGGCCATCGCCGGCCTGTTATTGAGCCACATGATCATGGCCGTGTATTTCCTTCCGCTGGCAGGGTTTTATTTGATCTATGGGGGGGGGACACAGAAAGAGTTTAAATTAAAAGAATCTGGGATTGCGGTGCTGGCTATCCTGGGGGGTTTCGCCTTGGCCGCGTTTTCAATATTACCGGCCATCATTGAAAAGAAATACCTGAACGAAGCAAGATTTACTACACAATGGTTTGATTATCACCTGAATTTCATATACCCGGCCCAATTAATTTTTTCACCGCAGCAATATGGCCCCTGGCTGGATGTCAGTTTGGCGAATAAGCAACCATTCGAGTTTGGCTGGGTTTATCTTTTGTGTCTCAGTGTGGGCATGGCCTGCGTCTTTGCATTGGCAGCGGCAGAGATCAAGAAGATATTTCTTTTGTTTTTATTGGCCTTATTGGCCACGGTCTGGATGATGACGAAATATTCAGGCATGGTGTGGGGATTGTTTCCCATCTTGCGTCTGATGCAGTTTCCCTGGAGATTATTGGAACCGGCATCTTTTTTCGTTTGCTTGTTTATCGCGTGTGCGGGCCTGGTCCCCTGGGGAAAATACCGCCGGATTTTGTGTGTGATGGGAGTGCTGTTGATCATTGTCACGCGTATGCCTGACTTTAAGACGCTGGGGTGGCTTTCGCCGGTATCAAACACGACCCAAACCTTGAGCGCAATCCAAGCCACAGGAAGGGATTTCCAGCCGCGTTCGGCCATGTATGATCTGACTGTTCCAACGGACCATTTGATGGATTTCCCCCGAGGCTCAGGTGAGATCATAACGCACCGGCAATGGTCACCCGTCGCGCACACTTTTCAAATACTGGCCCAGACACCGGTCGTGGCCTGTTTTTATAATTTTTATTTCCCTGGATGGGAGGTTGAGGTGGACGGCCAAAAGACCAAATTTCTTAATAACGATTACGGCCTGGTCTTGTTTGGGGTACCGTCCGGGTTACATCAAGTTGACATTTATTTTACGGCAACGCCGGT
Source organism: uncultured Planctomycetales bacterium (assembly GCA_964479285.1). GTDB lineage: Bacteria > Omnitrophota > Gorgyraeia > Zapsychrales > Fredricksoniimonadaceae > JABDGZ01. The sequence continues at coordinate 3,903 of CAYZLU010000086.1, forward strand.
ACGCATTATTGCTGCGTGCATATCATTGTTTTTTTTAACGGGCCTTCTTTTGATGTTTATTTTAGGAACCATACGGAACAGGGTTTATGGTAGTTCCGTAAAATGTAATAGCGGGCAATGAGGGGAGGGTTTTGGAGGGCAAAATTGGACCAGTCGCGTTCTGTCTGGCAGTGCTCGGCATCAATCCTGACCTTTGACATAAAGGCCTCCGCGCTTTCACCAGGGTAGATTTTGAAATACACGAAGAGGAAGCTCGCCCCGAAGGCAGCACCCGTGACAGAGGCCGCTAACAGCAAAGGGGGCCAGCACTCAACAGCTTGGGCCAGGCAATAGCCGACCAGCAGTTCTATAAAAGGCTGTGTTCCCATTGAACGCAAGGCATGGGGCAGGCCTTCATTAGTAAGTGCCGCAGGGATGATGCCGGAAGCCGCAGCCATCAAAAGAAAAATCACGAGAGGGGATGGTGCTTTCCATTTTTTAAACAACCGGATTAAAAAAAACAATCCCGCGCAAAGGCCGAGCATATCAAGCCAGCTTAATTCTCCGAAATGCCTCGTTGAATGGCGGTAATTGTTGTCACCCGTCAGGAACAAAAATTTTGGACTAAGATGGGAAAAATAATTTTGGGTGAAAATAACGCTAAGATCTCTCCAGGAGGATGTTTTTGATGCTATGCTTAACCCATTAAAACGGGCTTGCAAGGGCCCCTGGAGAATGCCTTCGACAAGCGGCGCACTGCAGAGGGTCAGTACAATAAAAAAAAGCCCCAGCGGCATTAACGAAAGTTTTTTTTGTTTCATTTGGTACCCTACGAGAAGAAGGACGACAAGCGGCGCGTGCAGGCGTGTCGGTGGATAAGAATACATGGCGCAGGCCATGAAGAAGGCGGAAACAGCCATGTTCCACCATGAGGAGTTTCGAAGAAAAAAGAAAACACCCCAGACGAGGAACATGGGGCCCAAAATGGATTCAAAGGCGATCCTGGAGAACATCCATCCCCATGGTGAAAGGCTCGATGCAAGAAGGGTCAGCCATGCGCAGGTTGGGCCCCCCATAAGTCGCGCCAGGAAGAAAAGCCCGACTAGACCTAACGTATAGGCAAAGGCCTCAAATCCGCGGATGCTTGCGATGGACACGCCGAAAATTTTGATCCAAAGGGCCATGGGATAGGTCTGGGTCGGCGGCTTGGGGGAACCAAAATTGAGGAAGCTGAATAGTGGCCATTTTTTGCCAGGGATATCTGTGCCTTGTGTGGCAAGGCAATGGGCACTGACCGCGCTTGCGATCTCATCTATGTAAAACCCTTGAGGGACGTTTTCTAAATCAAAAAAACGCAAAAGATCGACAAGCAAGATGGTTGTCAGCAAGATAAGAAAAGCAGTACGTTTAATGGACATTATCTTTATATTACAACAAAAATTATCCCTGCAATTAAAAATGTTTGAGAATACGTGGAAAAAAATCAAATGAGGTCCTCCTTTTGGGTCAAAGGTGCTTTTGCGGTCTCTATTTTGTGGTGGGTCTATTTGTTTTTTACCACCCAGTTTGTCGTCGTTTTTGATTCGCTGGGCTATGAAGATTCAGGGAGAATGATTGCGCACCATGGTTGGGTTGAATACCTGCGGTCGGGGTTGCAGCGTGAACCGATGTTTCCCTGGCTTGTGTCATTGTCCATGCATGCGGGGGATTGGTGGGGGATTTCTTATGACTATCCTTTAAAAATGATAGGTATTTTGTTTTTGTTTTTAACAATGGTCTTTTCGTACCGTTTGATGAATATGCTTTCCGTGCGTCCTTTTATCGCCGCTTTGGGCCTTCTTTATATGGGGCTTTCACCGGTGATGACAAACTCCAGCATGCGTTTATGGTCAGAGTTCGCCGCGTACCCGTGGGTGGTATTGGCCGTGATATGGACGGTAAAGTCCTGGAAGTTGATGGACATTGTATCAGATGATCATCGGGAGAATATGAGGATCGTGGGGCATGCCGGGATGGTGGCATTGATGTTTTTGTTGATCATGTCGGTCAAAGCTGTTGCTGAAGGGGTTTTATTGTTTTATTTATGGCCCTTTTACTGGAAAATCGTTGTATACGTGAGGTCCAGGAATTTTATTAAGGCCAGGCAAGCGGCCATATTTTGCCTGACGGTTTTGATACTTTTTGAAGGGACGGTGTGTGCATATAAATTTTGTAATTACCATTATAATGGTCATTTTGCTTTTACCAATCGTGGGGACTGGGCCTTTTACGGCAATACAGCGCGTCGCATGCAGCCTTTGACACCCGAGAGTTTAGGCGCAGCGCTGGCCACTGTGCCGGGCATGGGGCTGTGCACTTCGATATACAGCCGAGAGGATTGTTTTTATTGGTCTGCCCAGCATTCTGATGAAATAATCTCGGAAAAATTCAGTGACTTAAGCAAGCGAGGCATCAAGATGGATGCTGCTTCTAATGATTTCATATTTAGCTCTGTTAAAATGATCCTTTCAAACCCTTTGCAAAATGTCCTTTTGATGTTTATTGAGGCCCACAAAATGTTTTTTTGGGAATCTTCCCTCTCTTTCGTGGCCTATCCTGACTGGGTGGATAAAAGCATATGCTCCACAGGGGTATTGTATACTTTGCGGGTGATTTTTGCGTTCTTATCATGGATTGCCTGCGTGTCTGTTTTTTGTTTTTTGTGCTTTCGCCGTCAAAATGGTCGTTTGAAAGACGAGGGACGTCGACAGGTCTTGTTTTGGACCTTCAATTTTATTTTTTGGTACATGGCGATGTATTCATTGTTTTTTATTGTTGACCGCTATTCATTCCCTGTAGTGTCTTTATTCATGGTATTAATAACCTTTTTGATGGATAAAATAACACGCCCTGTGCCTCGAAGTCGGAAGGGGTAGGATAAGTTTCGAGATGACCACACTCTTAAAAAAATGCAAGGAATGGGCATTGTTTGGTTTTCTGGCAATGACCCAGCTGGGTTGGCTTTGGTTGGCCCCCGGGAGTTTTAAATCGGTTTGGAGCAAGAACCCTTTAGTGGTCCATATTATCAGGGAACATCATTCAGTCGAGAAAAAAGCCAAACTTCTCACCATCAGTTACTATTATCCCGACCTTTCCTATTTCGCCCGCATTGCTATTGGCCCTGAACAGCCTAATAAAGGCAAGTTAGGCGGATCAGTCCATGACTATTACCAGATAGCGGCTGATCTACTTCCTGATGTCGATTCCGCCCATTTTTTATTGGGATTTTGCGAATACTACATGGGAAATTCAGACGAAGCCATCGCGCAATATGAAAAGTCCGCTGGCCTGGATCCGTATTTTTTCTGGTCTTATTATAATTTGGGGGTCATTTATTTTAAGAAAGGCGACTTTTTAAAAAGCACTTTTGTTTTGAACAAGGCCCTTTCCTTAAAAAGTGAAATCACTTTAGGCATTTTGCACCAAAACCCGTTTTATCAGCAAATTTGGCGCTATATTGATGATCCTGCGCCAATACTGGAAAGCAATTTAAGTGAGGGCCAAAAAGATGCAGCACTTTTATTGGCCGATTGCTTTGTCAAGGCAGGATGGGGCCCCCAAGCGCTTCAAATCATCAACTCTGTTGAGCCAGGAAATTCTTGGCACCAGGGACTTTGGGAGTATCTCCATAAAAAAGCGAATAAAAGGCAAGCAATCACAGATGATCTTGACCGTTTAATACAAGAGCAAATATCTGTCAGGTTATTTTAGCAAGGTCCTTTGTTACTTAACGTGAGTTCGACATAAATATTGAAAGTCATTTTTGAAAACACTGCTGCCCCGCCAATTTTCATCACCGATTCAGGAGTACAGCCCGAAGGGCGTTGTACTTCTGAAATATGAGATAAAATTGGCGGAAAAAGGCAGCCGTGTTTGAAGAAAATGATTTTCAATATTTATGTCGAATTGGCGCTACTTATTAACATGGACCCGTTTTTGCACTGGAAATATTATGCCCCATAATTTAATTTGCATTATTTGACGAATAATAATAAAATAACGCCTTCCATAAACATTATAGAGTAACGGTTTAAATGCAGAAAATATGAGTCTTCCGCCGAAACAAGGTCTGTACGATCCACAATTTGAGCACGATTCCTGCGGGGTGGGTTTCATCGCGCATATCAAGGGGGTCAAGTCCCATGACATGGTCCGCCATGGGGTGGAGATATTAGAAAATTTGGCCCATCGCGGGGCCTGCGGCTGTGACCCTGAGACCGGTGATGGGGCAGGCATCATGATCCAGATGCCGGATGCTTTTTTCCGCAAGGAATTGGCTAAAAATGATCTGACCCTACCTGCTTTCGGCGATTACGGTGCGGGGCTTGTTTTTTTGCCGACCTCCCTTGATGATCGCAACGTCATTGAGGAATGGACCGAACATATTATCCATGAAGAAGGCCAGAAATTGATCGGCTGGCGGGAAGTGCCGCATGAGCCAAATAAGATCGGCCATGTTGCCCGTTCGGTCATGCCGGCTTTCAAACAACTTTTTATTGCCCGTGGCCCCAAGACCACCAGGGAAGATTTTGACCGTAAACTTTATGTGATCCGCAAACGTTTGTGGAACAAGGTGTATAACTCCACCTTGCCGCAGAAGAATTTTTATTATTTTTGT
>CAYZLU010000087.1:0-8530 GCA_964479285.1 uncultured Planctomycetales bacterium
TCCCGAGTGAAAATCAGCAGGCTTAAGCACGTGCAGGATTAAAGATACCAAAAGAATGATCAAAAGGATAGAAAAACCGCAGATAATAAAAATAAATAAAGAAACCAGGCAAGCTATCAGGATGACATAGATATTGTAATTAAACAAAGACCCCTTGGACATTTTACTGGCGGCAATTCCAATACGCAGCATAAATATTATGTTACCATTAAAATTCTATCGCGCAAACACAGATTAAAATACTATCGTTCAAATTTAACCACGTTCTGCCACCAGGCATGGCTGTCCCAGGAAAGTGCCTGCTGCCATAATTTCCGGGCGGTCGCGGTCTTTAAATAGTCCGGAGCGCGTTTAAAAAACGTCCTTGCCACCGGATAACCGTTGTCCGCGTATTCTTTGGCCTGGATGAGGCATTCCAGGATGTCCGCGTCACGGGCGACGGTACTTTCAGGGGACAATTGATCTTCATAATCCTTGCGCATCGCCTGTAAAGCCTGTTTGACTTTTTGGTCCAGCAAAACGACCTGGTCTGCAAATGCTTTTTTCTCAGCTTCGCGGAAATCAATATAATAATGCCCCATTTTATGGAGGTCATTGATGCGGGCCTCATGGATATCATTAAAAAGAGCCATGGTCACAACACGGAAAGGGTCAACGCCCTCGCAATAGGCGATGTAATAGCCAATGACCGCGCATCGAAAACAATGCTCGGCCACTGACTCTGGATTTTCTATGCCAGCCACCCACCAGCCGCTGCGCTTGACGCGTTTTAAGAGCCCTGCTTCGGCAAAAAAATTAAGGGCCGCGACCTGGGGGGTAATTTTTTTATTTTTTTTGACGGACGATTTCATAGCACAACATCGAGGTCGCGTGGGCGACATTAAGTGACATGCGCTGGTTTTTCATAGGGACCATCACCTGCGCGTCCAATTTCTTTAGGATGATGTCCCTGACCCCTTTTTCCTCAGAGCCCATCACTAACCCTAACGGAAACTGCATAACAAGTTCCGTAAGGCTGCGGGCCTCTTCAACGACAGTACCAACGATCCAGAAACCCATTTTTTTTGCTTTTTCAATCGCGTTGCCTAAATTAGAGACCCTGGCCACACTTAAATAATTCTCGCCGCCGCAGGCGACCCTTAAAACAGACTCAGTCACACTGACTGACTCAGTCGTGGGAAGGACGATGTCAAAAACACCCAGGGCCCCGCAGGTACGGATAATCCCCCCTAAATTTTGCGGGTCATTTAAATTATCCAGAAAAACCGGCACGCGCTTTTTGTCCAGGGCATTCTCCAACAGATCTTCTATTTGCACATACGCAAAATCATCAATGTCCGCCAATATCCCCTGGGTATTTAAATTTTGGGCCAATCGCTGGATCTTGGAATGCGGTACCGTCGATACACCAATCCCCCATTGATGGCACTTCTTTCGAATGTACGCCAAATCCACATGTTCCTCATCAATCATGATCCGACGGATGGATTTAGGATTAGACTTCAAGCGTTCAATGACCGGGTTCTTGCCGTAGAGTTTCATTTTTTCCCTTCACTCATTTCTTTATGCCCAAACGTAAATAAAATAATGGCCGCAGGATGCTCCACCAGCTAATAAACGGGACCATTTTGGTGTAGCCGCCCAGTTTTTTGGGCGGATAGATTTTGGTCACAAACGTTTCTTTAAATTTATACCCTAAGGTGATTACCTTCCACAGTATGTACGGCTCCAGCTCATAGGTGGCCAGCCAATCCTGGTTAAGATCAATCCGTTCGTCATCAAAAATACCCAAACGGATGGCCCTGAAACCATTGGTGGTATCCGTGACATGGCGGCCGCTGAAAAGCGTAAAGACCCAGGGATGAAGCCTGGTGGCAAACTTCCGGTAAAAAGGCATGTGTCCTCCGGAACCGACCTTGCCCAAATAACGCGAGCCTTGCACCAAATCATAACTCTCACTGATAATAGGTCCCAATAGCTGCGGGATCTCTTGAGGATTATCTTTGTCATTGCCTGCCATGATAACGATAATATCATACCCGTGACTCCTGGCATATTCAATTCCCGTGCGGATGGCGGCACCTACCCCCTGACGTTTTGGGTGCTTGACACTCATGACCCCGCGGTCTTTATAGGAAGCGATCATCTCCGTGGTGCCGTCATCTGAACCATCGTCGACAATCAAATAATCCGCTTGGGGAGGCATCTTGCTATTAAGATACCTTTCAATGACATTACCCAACTTGATTTTTTCATTAAAAGCAACTGGTACAACTAAGACCTTGAGGTTCATAAAGGGATGATCTTATTATTACTGATTTGGTAGGAAGCGCCGCAGGCGCATTTTAGCCCATCATTTAAACTACGCGCACAACGGCAGGCAAACCCAATCCACCGCGCGGGATTTCCAACGACAATATTATAATCAGGGACATCCTTGATGACCACCGCACCGGCACCTATGACAGCATATGTCCCTATCGTCACGCCGCACATCACGGTGGCATTGGCCCCAATTGTCGCCCCCATTTGGACCAGGGTCTTTTCTAAGACCCAGGCATCGCTCCGGTGGCTGCGCGGGTTGCGGTCATTGATAAAGGCCGCACCTGCCCCGACAAAAACATCGTCCTCTAAAGCCACTCCATCGAAAATGGCCACCCCGTTTTTCAATGTCACATGGCGGCCAATGACTGCGCCTTTTTCGACAAAACAGCCGTCACAAATATTACAATGCTCACCGATAATAGCGCCTTCCAGGACATTGGCGTTGGCCCATATGCGGGTGCCTTCGCCAATTTGTGCGCCAGGATGCACCAACGCCCGTTCGTGTTGAAAGAAATTCATAATTTTTTCTGGATCCTCGACTAAAACATTCGGGGATGACATATTTTTTACAACTTAACCAACTCGCCTTTACGGTTAATCGATTCTTCGATGGCCGCCAGGGTGCGTACCACATCCGCTGCCTTGCCGGCATCAGCTAACAGAGGCGGCTGGTCCTTTTCAACGCACTGAATAAAATATTGTGCCTGCGCTTTTAAAGGCTCATTAAAACCAATTTTGGGTATCGTAATGCTGCCCTCCCGTGAAAGCAATTGAAACTCCCCGTAGGTTTCATAATACACGGAAGTCTTTTCAACATGTTTATCGTAAAGTTTAATGGGCCCTTCAGCATCCAGGTCGTCCCATGCCACCATTTTCTGGCTTCCTACGACGGTAATTTGGCGCACCTTTTTAGGGTCAAGCCAACTGACGTGAACATTGACCATGATATCATCAGGATAATCGATCGTGGCAAATCCCAGGTCTTCCAGGTTGCCGCCCAGGCATTTGTGGCCCCGCGCTGAAACTGACACCGGGGCGCTGTTAAAAAGGAAATTGAAAATTGATATGTCGTGGGGGGCCAGGTCCCAAAGCGCATTGACGTCATAACGGAAAGGCCCCAGGTTGGTGCGTTCGGAATGGGCGTAATGGATCTTGCCCATTTCTCCTGAAGCGATGTATTCACGCAGTTTGACTATGCCCTGGTTAAACACAAAAATGTGCCCGGTCATCAATACTTTACCTGCGTTGCGGGCCAATTCGCCTAACTGCAGGCATTCTTCGGCATTCATGGCCAAAGGTTTTTCGCACAGCACATGTTTGCCTGACTTCAATGCTTCCTGGGCAATCTTAAAATGAAAGTTGGTAGGCACTGCCACCACCACGGCATCAATGGCGGGATTATCTAGGATGTCCGTATAGTCCTTGGTAGTCAATATATCAGGGAAAAGCGCACGGATGGAAGACAGCCGTTTCTCATCCAAATCCGCGCATATCAAAACGCGGGAACCAGCCAGCTGGGAAAAAATACGGATATGATTCGGCCCCCAATGCCCGCAACCAATGACCCCGATGGAAACCATCCTTTTGCCTCCCCCTCCCTTACCCAATAATAAATTTGAAATCATTATACTGAAACTACCCTAAAACCCAAAGTCTTTCTTTAAGGATTTAATGATTGCTAATTAGGCTGTCCTTGCATTAAAATAACCCGCAAAACAAAAAACCTTCAGCTAACCTTAGGAACAGTGAATTTTGCAAAATCTCAGAATTACCATTTTTACATGTTTGATCTTGGCATCAGTGTTCAATCTTTACCAGGCCTACTCCCAAGCGATCGTTCAACTCAAGGACCGTACCACCATTCCCCTGCACAGCCTGGGATTCCAGTTCCTGGGGTTAGAAAATGTTTTTAAAGGTGTCCGTACTGTCGGCTATTACACGGACAAAGACTTGAACAATACCTTGGCCATCGCCCAGTTTGAACAGGCCCAATACATGCTGGCCCCGACTGTTTTGGACTTGAACCATACAGAATACCGCTGGGTGATATTTGACTGTACAAGTCCACTGGTGGCCAAGGAGGCCATCGAACGATTAGGATTGACCCCTGAAAAATTTAATCATGGTATTATTTTGGCTTTTAATCCTAATGGTGTTTAATGGTTTATTTAATCGGCATTCTTATTAGTTTATCAGCAGGTTTCCTTCTCATACGCCTGTTGACCGCTGGACGGCTTAATCTCATTTTGCATATTTTATTGGCTTTGGTGCTGGGCTTTGGGATCGATGGTACGGCGGCTTTTTATACGCATGTCCTTTTAAATCAATCCAACCGATTTCTTCCTGTTGGGATTGTGCTACTGGGTATAGTAGTCCTCGCTCGTCACTCGTCATTGCGAGCCCGAAGGGAGAAGAGATTGCTTCGTCGCTTCGCTCCTCGCAATGACACCATTGGACTGCTGACCTTGGGGGTCTTGGCCGTCCCTTTGGCCATCAGTGCCCACTATTACCCTTTGGGCGGATGGGATGCGTGGTCATGCTGGAACTTGAAGGCAAAATTTATCTTTTTAGGGCATGAAAACTGGAAGGACATGCTTTCCCCCGGCCTTTGGAGGAGCAATACGCATTATCCACTCCTTTGGCCTTTGATCAATGTATGGTTTTGGGACCTAGGCGACCGGTTTGATCAAGCAGTGCCCATGCTTAACAGCATTGTCATTGCCCTGTTGACTGCTGGTATTTTACTTTTTGGACTTCTGGAATTGACTGGCAGATGGTGGGCTTCGATATTGGCCGCTGTCATCGTGACAGCGTTGCCTTTCGGCATTACGTTATACGCGAGCCAATACAGCGATGCCTTGCTGGGCCTTTTTCTAATGTCTGCCTTCGTGTGTTTGCTGTTATCGGAAAAATATGACCTGCCAAAACTGAAAATATTAAGCTTGGTGTTTCTGGGGCTGATGGGCTTTACCAAGAATGAAGGATTGATAGCTGCCATCATCGCGGCATTGTTGATATTTTGGCAAGGGCGATCACGCAAAAAAGAATTAAAAGTCCTTATTCTCGCATTTTTGATCGCCCTTTTGCCCACCATTATTTTTACGCTTTTCATGGCCCCAAAGAACGAGGCTTTTATCAACGGATTGACATCAACGGACAAACCTGTCAATTGGGCGCGTTTAAGGGTCATTTTAGTTTATCCCTGGTTCGAATTTATTTCGAATAAATGGAACGGTTTCTGGCTGTTCGTATCGGCCGGGATTTTAATGGCTGGAAAGAAATTATGGCAGTCCACCCTTGGGGTGATTGGCTTAAGCCTTGTCCTTTATCTAGGAGTAGTGATGGCCTATTATGCAGTCAATACGTTTTTTGAGATCAACTGGTGGTTGTCAACCACCCTCTCACGCATCCTATTCGCGATTGTTCCGACGATTGTCTTTTGGATTGGAACCGCGTTGCTAACCCCTGACGGAAAGCAAAAACGTACGGGTTAAGCCTTTTACATTCTTTGAAATCAATTGGTGGCTTTCAACGACCCTCTCGCGCATCTTATTCGCGTTAATGCCGACAATCGCCCTATGGCTGGGACTTGCCTTGTTTGTATAAAATTCATCCTCAATTTTTAAAGCATTTGATTTTAGCCTAAAAGTAGTATATATTTGAATTAAAGGAGACACTATTATGATACAAGCTATATTCTCTATATTCTTTCTTTCCTGCTTAATGGTTTTAACACCTTTGTATGCAGCCAGCGATACCTTGACCACTTATTACCCTGCCCCTCAGGGGAATTACAATAATATAGCGGTCAGTGGAGCTCTTACACTTAAGCAATCACAAAATTATACATGTCCCAACTTGCCTGATCCCAATACAGAATTGATTAATTTTAATGGGTATTTAGCATTTTGTAACTCAAATGGTAACGGCAATGCACAAAGTCCCCAACCTGCTTTTTTATGGTCCTCTGGCTTTACATATATTTATCCTAGTAATGCTGGATTTGGTGGACATGCTTCGGGTTACGATGTAGCTATTGGGGGCTGGGCTGCTGATCCAGGTGTACCTTTTGCTGTCAAGGGAGACACTATTATAACAGGAAACACAACCTTTGGGACATTATTGACTTCATCCTCAGCCCCAAGTGCAGCTAATACAACCACTATTAATGGCAATACAACCTTAAATGGTACTGTATCCGTTCCTGCTACTGGTTCAGTTACTTCTTCAGGACCCGTAACCCTTAATGGCACCACGAATTTAAATGGTACCATCTATATAAAGGGTTATTCCAATCTCCAGTTTTGCGATAATACTGGCTCTAATTGTCAGCCTTTGGAAGTATCTACAGGCTCTGATGGTAAAAACTATGCGGTATATGGGCCATAACCGTCATCATTTAAATTTATTGACTTTTCTTTCTATTTTAGGGACAGGAATGATGGGTCATTTTTTGTTCTCCCCACCTGCTTTTGCCGCCGCCCCCCTCAATTGCAATCTTGCGCTCGCCTCTGCAGGCCAAATACCAAGTGCGAACTATCTTGCGTGTATAAAGCAACGTATCGATAACCAATACGTAAGTTGCAGCGAACTTCCTTATAATGGCTATCAATCTTTTGATTCTGAAGTCCAACCAGGGAACATCGTACGTGCCGACCATATCAAAATTTTACAACAAGCCATCAGAAACCTGGCGACTATACAACCTGAGTCACTACCCGAGGGCGCTTCCATATCCTTTACCCATGATTTTACTGCTGCAAATTATGTTGGGAGTCCTTTAAGTGCTACGGATTTAAGTGACTTAATTACTAACATCAATAAATTTGAATGCCCCCTGTGCGCGCCCCAGTCATTGCCCGTCAATGATACTACTGCTTATTTCCCGAATGTAACAGGAGAAGGTTATATTGCTACTGTTACTTGCGCTGGAGGTAATACTGCTTCTGCGACTTGCGGGGCAAATGGTGTATGGAGCTCTGCTACAGGGACCTGTTGTGCTGCTGGGGAGACTTGGGACAGTGTATCATCATGTTGCATCCTATCAACTTGCCCTCTCAATGGTTCTTGTGGTGCAGGTTCTAATCGCTGTGGTGGTACCTGTGCCTGTCAAGGAGGGCAAAATTGTTTAAATAACTCATTATGCTGCGATACAGGACAAATTCTATATAATGGCGCATGCTGTTCGTCAAACATGGTTATTTGTTCCACCAGTTCTTGTGCAGATGGTACAGGCAATTGCGGTACGGCATGCACATGTGGAAGCGGTCTCACTTGTTCTTCAGGCCAGTGTATATCGGTTTGTTCGGAGTGCCAGAGATGGAACGGCACCACATGTGTAACGTCGTTGCCCTGTGGGAATTCTAATTGCGGGACTGACAGTTGTGGAATTTCTTGTGGAAAATGTACTGGAGGGAGTAAGTGCAACAGTACTAACACGCCGGGCACCTGTCAAACAGTAGCTGGACACGTTGGAATAAAATGAAGGATGGTTTAAGGCCGTTTGATCTTCTTGATCTTGTATTTTAGGATCCCCGCTGGCACCTTGATCTCCAGAGACTCACCTGCCTTGTGCCCTAATAATCCCTTGCCGATGGGCGAATAAATAGAGATCTTGTTTTCTTCGTAACTGGCTTCTTCCGGCGAGACCAGCATGTACGTCAACTCTTCATCATTGTCCAGGTCCTGCATGGTGACAATGGCGCCGATAAAAACCTTGTCCGAGGGGATGTTCTCATTCTCGATAATGCGCACATTGGACAGCTTCCCCTCAAGCTCGGCGATGCGCGACTCATTGTGCGCCTGCGCCTCTTTGGCCGCGTCATATTCCGCGTTCTCGGAAATGTCCCCCTGGGCACGCGCCTCACCGATGGCCTTGGCGATTTTCTGGCGCTCAGTCGTCTTGAGGGCCTCCAGCTGGATCTGGAGTTTATGAAATCCCGCCCTGGTCAAATAAACTTCATTACCCATATCACATTGCCTCAATGGCCTTGATCATGATCGGGACCACCCCTTGGGCCTCTTCCTTGCTCATACGGCCTAATTTGGTAAAGCTCCACTGCCCGTCGATCTGGTTCTCGCGGGTGACCTGCAGTTTTTTAGGCGCCCCGTTATAAGAATAAACTCCGACGCTGATACGGGTATTCTGGAAATCAATGACCTCTTTAAACGAGGACACATCTAATGTTTGGTCGTAAGGCATTTT
>CAYZLU010000088.1:0-8471 GCA_964479285.1 uncultured Planctomycetales bacterium
TGGTCACCAAGGTCGTAAAAGTCTTCGATGAAATAATAAACAATGTCTCATCAGCATTAAGGTCCCGAGTCGCCTCGACAAAATCAGTACCGTCGATATTGGAAACAAAGCGGAAGGTCATCTCGCGTTTGCTATAATACTTTAATGCCTCATATGCCATCACAGGACCCAAATCAGATCCACCGATGCCGATATTAATTACATTTCGGATCGGCTTACCAGTATGTCCTTCCCATTCCCCTTTACGTACCCGGTTAGAAAAATCAGCCATCTTATCAAGTACGGCGTGAACTTGAGGTACAACATCTTTACCATCAACGTTGATAGACTGCCCTTTAGGGGCGCGCAGAGCGACATGTAAGACGGCTCTATTCTCAGTAATATTAATCTTGCTCCCCCGAAACATGGCTTCAATACGCGCCTTTAAACCGGACTCCTCAGCCAATTGCAAAAGCAACTTCAACGTTTCATCAGTGATACGGTGTTTCGAATAATCTAAATAGATGCCCAGGGCCTGGGCCGTCAAACGCTCCCCACGCTTTGGATCATCCTCAAATAATTTACGAAGATGTGTATTTTTGATTTTTAGGTAATGGTCTTGGAGGGCCTGCCATGCTGCTTTTGCTATAAGCTGTTCAGTACATTGTGGGGTACTTGTTGGCATACTCATGTCCTTCCTTTTAAATCCATTATTTTTAAATGTGATTCAAGGTGCAGATACCTTGATCCATTATTAGATAAACGGCTTTTCTTAAACTTTCAATCCAAACGAAGCTAATTTCGCACAGGTACTTTTATACTCCTTGTGAAGAATACTTTGAATGCCCAAACTTTCCGCGACCTGGACAAACATGGGTGTATTTTCAATATAAACTATCTGATTAACAGGTACTTGAGCAATGTCTACTGCCAACCGGAAGATATCCTTATCTGGCTTGCGAAAATGAACATAGCAGGAAGAAACAAAAAAGTCGACAAACTCAGCAAGCTTAAATTTTTCAATCCGGTATGTATTTAATTCCCGCGATTCATTACTGACTACAACGACTTTTAAATCATACTCTGCTTTAAGTTTTCTTACTAAATCAATCATTAGGGGACACTCTTTAGATTGCATAAACATAAACTTCTTAAATTCAGCACCTGTAAATCCCCTTTTCTCGTAGAACACCGTACGATTCAGGTATTCATCAATAGTGATTTTACCTATTTCAAAAGTATAGAAGGTTTGATTGTGCCTGATATCCATCTCATCACTATTTAATCCGAACTTTTTTGCGGCCAATGCACGAGAAAAATGGTCCCATCCATCACTGAGCAATACGCCGCCTATATCAACGAACAAACATGTAATTAATGATTTGGATGCCAGTGGCGACCTTTCTGTTTTCCCATTGCCAGGTGTTTCGACTTTATTTTTTTCATGTTCCATAATTTTTTCCTGACAGAATTCTTTACAAAGGGCCTATTGTGAACAACTGTGAGTGTCTGGCGAGCAACTACGCGTGTCGGGTATGAGGACCATGAAGACCTTAGTTTGGCGTAAGGTTGTGTCCTTACATTAAAGAAAGCAACTTGCTAATATTAGATTAAAATTCAGGAAATGGACCCCGGATGATAAGCACGTTATTTTAATGATGACCATCATCAAAGGTCAAGAATTATTTTTTGGAGGAATGGATTTGAAAGTCATGTCAAAAGCCTCCAAGGTGTTCCTGTAAACGAGGATTTTATTAGGATTACTTACATAAACTGGGGGCGCTGGCGAGACGTTAACTGTACCTGTTTACTGTACAATAATAATTGATTTAATTTTATCAACGGAAAGATTCAATTTCTGTTTAACTACTGCTAAACCTGTCAAGGTAATGGATTGAGTATCAAGTCCATTAGTACCTGCCGGGATTTTGATCATCATCACACCTTCAGCTGTCATTGATACTGATAATTCTACAACAATACCACTGGCCGTATTCACACTAAAACTTCCTGCTTGGGTGGCTGTACTATTAAATGTCGGAACATTATTCGTATTCTGTCCATTCTGTGTCAAAGATAATTGGCTGCCTTTATCCACAACGTTAAAATTCCCATCTGGCTTTATCGTATTGCCATGAGAAATAAAAACAGACACTCCGGATTGAGTCTCTGCCTCTGTCGCAGTTCCGGTAGATATACCTGAAAAACTTAATGTCGTTGTTGTACCGCTACTGGTCAAAGAAATCGCCTGGGTGAACGAGCCAGTGGTCAGGCTCATGGGTTGTGAGACCAACGAATTTGTTTGGGCAGCTGTCAAGGTTGTAGCACCGCTTCCAGGGTTAATAGAATTATTATCGGTGGTGGCATTCTTATTACTGGTTTCAGTTGTACCCGTTACTCCCGTTGCTGTAGAAACAATGCTGGATGTGCTTGGCAAAGTCTGATTGACTGTTAATACACCTGATGAACTAGAGATAATGTACCCGAAATTCGTGCTAAAGCCCGAGGCATAATTCACTTGATGGATGCCAGAAGTGTAATTCCCGGCCCCGTCGGTCGTACCGCTGACAGAATAGACCGCTATACCCAGAAGGTCGCTGATAGTGTCTCCATCAATAAATCCACTGATGCTATGCGTGAAGGTCGGGAGCGGATCTCCGTAATTGATAGTGGCGCTGCTGTTAGTCACCGTAATCGTTGCTGGGATAGAATATAAAAACCAATTACCGCTGGAAGCATAGGATGGAGCGCTTCCAGACGAATAACCCTGATTGTAATGTTTATTATAACTCGTCATTCCTCTAGTGCTAGCAGCGGGATCCGTTGAATAAACCAAATACTGACCGGTGCCTGGAACTAAACCTGTATTAGACGCATTGTTGTTGATAAAATTCCGTCCCGAGGCCAGGGTGATGATGCCGCTGGTGGTGGTCACAGGTTTGCACAGCGTCAGGTCTGCCGAGAAACCATTGGCTTGAAGCGTAATGTTTCCAGTGGCGGTAACACCGTTGGTTGAACCAACGGTCCCAACACTGAAACTGCCGTTATTAATATAATTGACGGCCGTAACACCTGTCGAGGCAATGGTGCTTACACTGTTGCCAGATGCCGTATTTAATGTATACGTTGCACCACCGCCGTTTAGTAATAAACTATCGGCCGTGATGTTACCGCTGCCGCTGGTCGTTGCCCCGCTGCCATCAGTCAAGGTTACGGTCTGGCCAGAAGCATTGACCGCAGCATTCAAATTTATGTTGCTGTTACTGATCAAGGCAATATTATCATTGAAAGCTGTATCTGCACCCAAGGTTAAATTGCCGGCACTTGTACTGCCGATGTTCAATTGGGAAAAACCGTCGACAAAATTGGTAGAAAAATAACTGGCTGGTAAACTCAATGTGCCTGCTCCCCCCGCAATGCCAACGGAAGTCGCGGCCGTAACCGGCTGGATAGTCAAACTACCTGTACTTTGCAAACGTGAAGTTGAATTAATAGAAATGGAGTTTGCGTTAATTATAATATTGCCCGAAGAACTCGTCACATCCGTTGCAGCTTTATAACCAGTATAGGCACCAGCATCAAAATAAACATCTTGAGTACTGCCGCCACCGACCCCACCTGTACCCGTCAATGTAATTGTCCCAGAGTTAGTTAAGATATTTCCTTTGGAAAAAATACCACCATCAAAACCAACGGTCGTAGGCCCACCTGTTCCCGTAATCTGAATACCTCCACCATTAGTTGTTTCAATCGTTTGAAAATTCGTCACACCACCGTCATTTGTTCCTGCGACGGAGGTACTGCTAGCTGTACCTGATATAACGATCGCATCGGAGGCTGTACTCGCTGAGGTGATCTTACCTGTGGTCGTGCTCCCTGCTGTACCCAGTTCAACCCCGTGTCCGTCACCACCGCTAGTACGTGTTGAGATACCCGTAATCGAAATTTTCCCACTGCCACTGTCAATCGTCGAGCTGGTACCCGTTGAATGCGCAACATCCACACCAAATGCCGTACTAAAACCAGCACTACTCATCGCGGCAACTGCGGCACTTTTTCCTAGTAAGGTAATACCCCCACCGGATGATGTTAAACTGGCATCAAAAATAGAAATGCCATTGGATGAATCTGCGACACCATCGCGGCCTTGAGCATACCCTGTGGTGGGATCCGCGCCACCGCCCAAAACGATATTGCCCCCATTACTACTAATACTCGAACCTGGGTCCATCACAATAGCACCACCACTGGAAACATCTGAATCACTGTCAAAGGTCACACCCAGTTTGCCTGAGGAAGAACTGATGCTGGTATTAGCTTCCATCACGATGTCACGGGTTGTATTGATGGTCAATGTCGCATCTGCACCATAGGCATTGGTGATGGGCATACTGGAGGTAATAGCAAAATCCGTATCCGCATTAGTCTGGGTCAGGGTGGTGCTGGCAGATCCAACGGTAACTGGATCATTATACGTTTGTAACCCAGCGGTGGTGACCGCCCCACCGTTGATGGCAATGCTGCTGCCTGTCACGGTCAGGGAATTTAACTCCTTATTGCCCCCTACCGCCCCTGAAAAAGTTACCGTACCTGAGCCTGCATTAACTGTCACCGGTGAGTTAGCCAGATTTGTTTCGGTCACATAACCGCTAACAACATTACCTGTTTTAGGTAAATCATTCCACAATCCAAGATTGCCGACGAATTGGAGAGCGCTTTCAGATTCACTTGAAAGATTTGATCCACCAGAATTATTGGGCTCTCCGGCATTCCAATTATAATAAGCACCGCCAATAGCTGTACCACCACTGCCGTTGGAAGAATTACTACCATTCTGAGTAAAAAACTCCAATCCCTGGCCACTATTTTGTAAACCTTCCGGACCGGTGACCCAGCGCCAAACAGCATTTGTACCAATACCTATTACACGTCGGGCACCCAGCCATGACGGATTATAATTTGCCGTATAAGCAGCAATAGAATTTTCCAGACGAGAGGTAATGGTGGCCAGGTAGGCATCTCCGACATTTGCACCTGTACCCGTTTTAGCCGTTGTCAATGAAGTACTCCAGTCGATGGAACTGTTAGCCGTGTACGCATATGTATCCCCTGAATCTAGCAAACTATAAAATCGGACATTCCCCCCGCTCGTATTTATTGTAAATCCATTAGAGTCTGCCACAATCATCTGACCCTCAACATTCATGGCGCCGCCATTCGTTGAAAGAGTAATGGCGCTAGCACCGGTCCCACCCACATAGGTATCACCACCAACCAAGGTATTGGCAACATTATTGACAGTTGTCGTTCTGCCTGTACCAAAATTGAGATTTCCGCCATTAGTAGTAATATTGGCATTCAATAGAATAATACCGACACCATCACCTGCCCCATTATTATTATCTGCATCAATGGTGACGTTAAGCTTTCCTGTTCCACCTGTATTGCTGATAGGATTATTAATAACAATAGTATATGCAGCTTCCAACGTCAGAGTCACATCCGCATTTCCGCTGGCCTTGGTGATGTTAGCACTATCCGTCAAATCTCCTATATCACCGCCCGCACCGCCGTCGTAAGTTGTTATCGTAACGCTGGTCCCACCCTGCAGCAGTGTGTTGATATCCGTATTTAAAATTGTGGAACTGGTATTGGAAGGAGTCCATGTGCCTGCCGTAAAACTGCCATTAGCATCCGCACCGGAAATAGTAACATTATATGGATCAAATAACCATTGACCCGCCTTTCCTAACGGTGCATTTGCACCTCCTTGGGCTCCCTGCGTATCCAGCCAATGCCCAGATGTCTCAATACGTCCGCCGTTGCCCCCGTTGGGGCCGCCACTGGCTAAAAAAGTGCCGTACGCCCATGTCGCAGAATCTGGATTATTCACATCCGATCTGGCAACTACAGTGCCACCGTTGCCTATATTTGTTGCTGAAGCATCCAAAACCGCTGTCTTGGCCACATAGATTTCATTAGCTTGACGGATAGCAGGACCACCTTCCCAGCTACCACCCGCACTAATAGCACCACCTCCAGTTGTGCCAGCAGCATTCAAATGAGCATTCTTATCAACGAGAACTTTATCACCGGTCACAGTGATCTGACCTCCTGCACCTTGAGTATTGGAAACATCCAGCGTTCCCGCCGTACGTGTAATTCCCTGAGGTCCACCATCAAGAAAAATTTGTCCGTTGCGCGTTGAAATCCCCCGGGCTTGAATAATACCGTTGTTATTAACAACAGTGGCCATCAAATCACCAGCTGCTTGGGCCGTCATCACAACCATACCGCCATCAGCCTGAATCAAATTTTTATTTTCAACCAAAGCATTGATATCCGCGGCATTTACTTTCACCGTCAACAACCCATCCCCGGTAAAATCCAAATTAACATCATCACCCGCAGCAAGCGCAACGGCGCCACCTGGAGAACTAATGGTACCCTGATTAGAAACCTGGGGTGCAATCAGAGCCACCACCGCCCCTTGAATATTACCTTGATTAAGAATATTGCCCGCATTGGCACCATTGGTGAAATGATAATTACCGTTAAGGAAATCCATATCGCTCAAGTTGAGCGATGATGCCACCAAGCCGCCTACATTAATAGAAGAGCTGGGCCCAAAAATAACACCGCTGGGATTAAGCAAAAAAACTTTTCCATTAGCTGTCAGATTTCCAAAAATATAACTAGGATCCACACCCGACACCCGGTTAAGGGCAACACTTGAAGCCCCTGGTTGGATAAAATTGACAGAGGCCTGAGAGCCGATGTTAAACGTATTCCAATTGATGATCATTTGAGGGGTGCTTTGGTTGACCGTCATGTTAGCACCACTTTGGCTGATGGTACCGCTGCCTGGAGTGATCTGACCACCCGTCGGTAAAGCTTGGTTGTCAAGGGCATAGGCGCTCATTGATCTGGTCAAAAAGACCATCAACAACAGACACGAAGTTGTTTTCGTCAACAGAGAGCGGCGGATTTTCATTAGAAATACACCTCAAATTGCAGCCACAAACGACCTGATTTACGTTTACCATCGGATTCTAAACCGGAAGTGCTGATACCGGGATTTCTGCCGACGGGCCATGCATAGCTGATACGCAGCGCGTAATCTTTATTTTTTAAAAGATTTAAACCGACACCTGCTCCGCTTAAACCGTAATGATTGGGCAAATTACTGCCTGAGTTCCATCCGCTCCAAGTGTTTTTATAAAGAGTGACATGGCCGGTATCATAAAATTCAACGATCTGCCAATTTCCCAAACGGGTTTTCCATGGAACATCATAACGCAATTCAAGATTGGTCACCCAACCTTCATCACCACTGGCTTCTCCCGTCGGATAAGCGCGTACACCCGTTGGACCCCCGATAATAAATTTCTCTGAAGAATCAAGATTCTTGTTAGAAGCCTGTGCGTTAAATGCTGAAAAAAAAGACCAGTTACCTAACAGATGCTGCAAACGTGCCACGTTGTAATCAAACTTGATGTAATTACCCTCAGCCCTGGGGCCTGACGCGTCACTGGATAGATAACTTGGGACCCTGGCTAAATTCAAATTACCCAAACCCAGAGCCATGTTATAATAATTAAAAGCACCACCATAAAAATCATCCTTGGAATTACCATTAAGGGCCAGGGTTTCTAAATTGACTCTCTTATTATCGGTGGTTGACTGCTGGCTCATATCACGGAAAGCTTTATAATCGTAATCGAAACTTCCGTTTAGATTGACCTTTTGGGTCAAGATAAATGGATAGCTTACATTCGCATTTCCCATTTGCGCACTCCCATGCGAGTTAAGTGAAGAGAATTCTTTGCCAATTCTATAAATCAAATCCGTATAATTGGCTCCTACGCGTAACCCATTATAACCCACCGGCACGGTGTAGCCTGCTCTTTCAATATCAAGCCCCTCCGCCGAAGTCGTCTGGATCGTTATTTGGTCCCCTCTACCGAAAGGATCATTGAGGTTAACCTGGCTATTATAACGCTCTGTGCCTGTGTAACGATTACCGAAATTGTCCGTCGACACATTTGCGGAAACCAAGTGATCCTCTGAGACGGTCGTTGTGATATGTGTGGTATCAAAACTCTGGCCTGCATCAAGGCTGGCCCGTGCAGCAACACCTGGCAGGCTATTAAGCAGTAATAATCCTCTTTCCAAATTTTGCATCTTTAAATAAGGATCACGCGCCAAAGCATCGGCAAGCGTCTGATGGACCCTGTCTTCCTTAACCCTGAGCTTGTCTCCATTAATACTGATACCCTCTTTTTCAATACGCCCTAAAAGAATGGTAATCTCTACCACCCCATCCTTGATTTCTTGGGCAGCAAGATAGGAACGGGCAAAAGCATAGCCCTTGTTACGCAAATACTGGCTCACCTGATCAGCCGCCTGCTCAAGCTGGCCGAATGTGAGCTCCTGCCCTACATAACCTTTGACCAGGCGTTGAAGAGCTTTTTCTTTAAGAGGCTGAGTAT
>CAYZLU010000089.1:0-8437 GCA_964479285.1 uncultured Planctomycetales bacterium
AACAAAAATGGCAAGAGGAAAATAATTACTTAGAATGACCTTCTTAAGAAGCTCAACAGGAGCGATACCTTTTTCACCCTCAAAAGCAACGGCAGATGTGCGTGCCGCCAAGTGAAAAATCACGTCATTCTCCTGGATCATTCGATCTTGTAAAGTTTTATCTGGTAGAACACCAAAAACTGGAGAAACATTATTTGTCTTTAATAATTCATCCCCCTGATAGACTTCAAGTTCTTTCCTGTCCAGGAGAAGAGGTGTTACATCTTTCGCGTTTTGGATCTCGGGCTGATCCATCAATACCGCTCCGATATGACCAGTTGCACCTGTCACCGCCACCCGTAAATCCTTCATAGCCAAATCCACCTTCCCCGACTGATCATCTGGATCTATCCTAACATCTATCATCATCGCGTGATCTTTGGTAATCATGGCGGCAGAAGGGACATTTACGATTTCTGTTAAAATCTTACTAGTTTCAAAAAGAGGCACCCCACCTGAAAAATACTTCTTGGGAACAATTTTTTGATTAACAGGGTCTTGTGCTTCTTTAATGTAGTTAAAAACCCCCTTCTTAAACGCCTGCAAATACCGCTGATAAATCTTCTCTTTTTCCTGTGGATCATCAATATTAACGCCAGCCACCTTATTTTTGTCCGCGTACACCTGTTCTAAAATACTGTCCTTGATTTTCTTTTTGTACCACGTAGCAAGAATGAGGGAATTGTAAACTTGGCGAAGATGGCTAAAATTTTTGTTCTCGTTAACTTCCTTTGTCAATTCAGGGATTACGACTTCACGCACTATCTGACTGCCTAATTGATTAGTATTTTTAACCTGTGCTTTATCGGACTGAATACCCTCATGCTTCTGTAACGAAAGATAATCCTGCTCAAGCATGACCTTTAATTTCGATTCAACGACATAAGCCGTTCCTGCCTTAGCGTTCTCATACACAACCGCCTTTTCTGGCACTATCCAAACTTTGTTAAACCTATTGACGGGAATATTCGTCGTGCCAAATTTTTTCTCTGCTTCTTCGTATATGCGTTTCCAAAATTTCTTTCCAACAGCATCTTCTGGATAAATCAATGAAGCTGTTATTTGCTTGAGCATATAATCTTCGGCCAACAAATCACGCCCCATCTCAGTCAAACCAAAGGACTGCGGGATAATACGGTCTTTTTCATACGGAGACAAATTGACCCACAAATCTTTTTCAGGAATGGTCAGTGAAGCCAGGAAATATTTAATTAATTTCCTAGATTCATCCTTAAGCTGATCATTGCCTAATTGGCTGTCGCCTTTGTCTAAGATGAATTCGAATTTAAACGGATTTTCGGGATTGACCTTAATGCCCTTTAATATGGGAGGGTTAAATTCAGGGCTTAAATGGACCATGGTTCCTGGTTCCGGCAAAACAAAGCTATCGCTCTGGTGAGCAAGTAACAGGGAATTTTCCTCTGCCCTGGCTTGCGGCACAGGGCCCAAGGCATTGGCCAAAAAAGCAAAGATAAGCCCCAGGGCTATATTAGCTCTTATATGTAAATAATGACCCATATAGACCAAATATAGCATATTCTGTAATATTTTTGCCATATCGTACGGATGTTCAAGGGACCCGTCGCAAAGGAGATATTCAGTAGAAGGCCGAACTTTTTACATTCATTTAAGTTGATTGGTTAGGATCTGTGAAAGAAGCGGTGATTCCATTGCTGGTTGGATTTTAAGAATAATGGGGTCAAGGCCTTCAAGATTATTTAGCTGCGCCGTAGCCGCGTTATATGACTAGTGTTTACATTATTGCTCTCAACTTAATAAAAAAAAGGTATATACAAAGAGCAAAACCAACGCAATTTCCGGTAAACAATATCCAATATTCAAATGGTTGATCTTTTTTACTGACACTGCTAAATCGCGCATTAATTATACCCGTTCGCAAGCCACTTAAAATATTCCGTCCGAGCAAAAAGGTGACTATTAAAAGCACCATAAAATAAGCTGTTTTAGAATTAATCTGAAGTGAGTTACTTTCGTTCATGGATTCCTTCACTAACTTCGCTCGTATTCTATCTCTCGCTTTATTTCCTTCTGTTGCTTTAATCTGGTGTGTTCCAGCGTGGTATCTTTGGCCGCATTATGTGACCAGCTTTCCTTCATTTCATTTAAGGCTTCCTGCCGATGTTTTTTATTTAATTGAATTTCCCCTTCGCGCTCGACGCCACGCTCGCCCGCTACGATAAAAAATTTGGTTTCTTGCCTTGCCCGGCTGATTTGCACATAGGTGGACTGTTGGGAAGCCATAGACTCGCCGGAAAACCCATAAACAGAAGTGTTTTCAACCGTCGCCCCTTGCGCTTTGTGAGTGGTGGACGCCCAGCCATAGTCAACATGGGGATATTCCTTTAAATTAACCGTTCTTACTTCTCCTCCATCAAGACGCACCTCTATTATTCCGAAGGGATCAACATTGTCGACCGTTGCCCTCTGTCCGTTTCTGACCTGCAAATCGTAATCATTGCGGGTAAACATGATCCTGTCCCCGGTAGCGATACCGATGTCCTTTGTACCGTTATTAACCATGACCGGATTCATGGTATCGACAACACTCATTTCCTTCAATTTCTCACGGATTTCCAAGTTGATTTTGTCCGCGTCCTGCCTGATATTGGTCAACACGATCCCTTTGCTGAAATCTCCCTTGTTCATTTGAATGAACTCGTCAACCAATGCCTCGCGTGCGCCTATTGCGTTGTTATAAAAATTGATTTTCCTTTTTTCTTCCAATTTCTCTAAAGCCTCGCCTGTTTTTCCCTGGGCGGCCAGCTTCACTGTTTCTTTCATCCATTCTTCACGCTGGCGCTTGATGTCTTCAACGGCCGTGGAATATTGCGGGGCCATTTGTGCGATCCTTTGGTCAATAGCATGAAGTATCCCGCCCGCCGCGATTGGTTGTAATTGTTTCTCGTCACCCACTAAAACAAGTTTCGCTCCTGCCCGTTGGACTTTATTAACGATATCTGACATTTGTTTTGAACCCACCATGCCGGCTTCATCAATAATAACCACTGTCTTGTTATCTATTGCGGCGTGCGGCAGCCATGAGGCGATTGTTTTAGATTCAATGCCGGATTCTTTTTGAAGGTTCTGGGCCGCGACCCCTGCCAAAGCAATACCCCGCACCTTCCAGCCATCTTGGCTGTAGGATTGATTCACCGCCGCTAACAAGGTCGACTTCCCCACACCAGCGCGGCCCTGGATGACCGCTATGGCGCTTTCTCCTGTTGCTGTTCTTATGGCAGTCTCTTGCTCCTGGCTAAAGGCAATTTTCTTGCCATTGCCTCCGTCAATACCTTGTCTGATTGCCGCGTCAGGCTTAACGCCGTAATTGTCTTTCTTTACCATCCCCTCAACGTAAGAAATAATCCCCTGCTCTATCTTTGCCATGTCTGGGGTAGTCAATAATCCATTATCAAGCCCGACAATGTACCGTTGCCCTTTGGCCTCTTTTATCAACTCCTGTACTTGGGTAGCATTGCGGACACCGAAAGAAGCTAGAGCCGTTTCGCGCAATAGGACATTTTCTTTAAACGTGGATTGCTGGGCAGTCAGTTTTTGACTTACCTGTGTTAATATTTGATCATCGCTTTTAATGGATACCATTAACGACGGGGTTTGATTTTCCACCTGTAGTCGGACTTTATTCTCTTTAGCTTCCCTACTCCATGTCTCTTCTCTTTCTGATAAATCGCAATTGACTTTATTGGCTCTTGTGGCCAACACAATGCCGCGCGTGCCGGCGTAATTCCTAATACCCCGCTCTCGGACTAAAGTATCAATCTGCTGGTCCCTCTTGGAAAAAACCTGTTCTGCCTGCTGTGTCACCCGGGTCAATCGGAATGTCCCTTTGACCCCCTGCTCAACTTCATAACCCATCTGTCGCATCTGCCAGGCCAGTTCAACCTGGTACAAAGCACCAGCTGCCATTTTGTGCTCATAAAAAATGCGGCTATCAATTGTACCTACAGACCCATCATTCCTGACAGAAAAATTAGATACCACCACATGCGAATGGACCTGGGGATCCCCTTCACGGCTGGTATAGTGATTAAATCGTGACGCCACAAGTTTCGCTCCTTCATCAATTGTTCCACCCTTGCCCCGCCTTGTGATTGTATTTTCTTCCAAATAATCAAATGCCGCCTTAACTGCCTTCTGGTGTGCTTGTTCAATTTCCTGCTTGTGCAGGGGGCCTACGCCCGCCCAAACAATGGATACAGACTTAGGTGCGGAAAATGTACAGTCCCAACCCATCAAACGGTTCTCTTTACCTGCATTCTGGACTTCATGGCCTACTACGTAACCGGCAAGGGACAACTGAAATTCTTCACGGTCAATCGCCCCCTGAAGACCCAGGCTTTCTGCGCCTTGCCCTAACCATACTCCTTGATGGTTTAAGTCCTCTACATAATAATCTGCTGATTTTTCCTGGTAGTACGTGGAAGCTAGTCGAGCCGACGCACCGCCATTTCCAAGATTACCTAAACCACGTAAGGACATCATATGTCATCCCTAATTATTCACTTATTCTTTCCTGAGGCTGCCTTAAGTTTAGCTATGAAATCGGGGTCAATCAAAAAACCATAAGACTCCGCTTTATGCACATCCCCCCAAGCCTTGCCGTATTTCTTCATATTAAAGTAGGCAAACGCCCGGTCCTTAAACGCAGGCGGGAATTGAGGCATTATTTCAATGGTTTTATTGAAATCCGATGTGGCTTGAGAAAAATGACCCTGTTTTAAGAAGCATGTGCCGCGCGCGTAATACGCCCCAAAACTTTTGTGGTTTATTCCAATAGCTTTAGTGTAATCTGAAATGGCTTTGGTCCAATCGCCCAGCTTATAGTAAAATACCGCACGACTAATGTACCCCCCTTCAAATTTTGGATCTAATTCAATCGCTTTGGTGTAATCTTGAAGGGCCAAGGCAGCATTGCCCATATTATCGTAAACCTGGCCGCGGTTGTAATACGCCCATGTGTCTTTAGGGTTTATTTTTATAACTTTACTATAATCCAAAATGGCCAAAGGCGGTTTCCCTGCTTTGATGTAGACTTGTGCCTGAAGATAATAAAAACTACTGTTCTTTGGGTCAATATCGATAGCATGGGACAAATCAGAGATCGATTGAATAAAATTGCCTTGGGTCGAATAGACTATCGCACGATTATAATAGGTATCCGCATAGGTCGGATCCAATTCAATGGCTTTGGTGTAATCTATTATCGCTTCATTAAAATTTTTTAGGCCGTTGTTGCTTACCCCACGGTTAGTATACGCTGATGCGTCTTTAGGGTTTATTGCAATGGCGTTGCTAAATTCAGAAATAGCTTCATTAAGGTTACCTTGTTTTTCATAAAACGACCCCCGTTCGTCGTATAAAATCCCGAGATTCTTTCTCGCCTCCGAATATTGGGGGTCTATTTCGATGGCTTTTTTAAAATCAGCAACCGCCTCTGCATACTTGCCTTGCTTATCGTAGGCACCAGCCCGATTGTTATACGCATGCGCATTTCGAGGATTTATTAATATGGCTTTGTTATAATCAAAGATGGCTTGGGATAATTTCCCTTGTTGCTCAAAATCGATCCCACGATTATCATATGCCCATGCATCCTTTGGGTTTAATTTAATGGCTTTGCTGTAGTCGGAAATTGCTTTTGATAAGTTGCCCTGCTTATCATAGACAAAAGCACGATTAAAATACGCCGCTGCAATTTTGGGGTTTATTTCGATGGCCTTGG
This sequence comes from uncultured Planctomycetales bacterium, assembly GCA_964479285.1. Lineage (GTDB taxonomy): Bacteria > Omnitrophota > Gorgyraeia > Zapsychrales > Fredricksoniimonadaceae > JABDGZ01. The sequence goes on from CAYZLU010000089.1 coordinate 5,801, forward strand.
TATAGTCAGAGATTGCCTGGGACAAATTCCCTTGATCGCCATAATCAAGACCCCGATTATTATAAGCATCTGCTAATGCATTAATGAGAAGCGGATCAACTTCTTTTCTTAATTCCTTAATTCTTTGTATATCCGCCCAGGCTTCATCGTATTCTTTAATCCGAAGGTGGATATATGCTAGATACAAACGGGCTTTTATATATTTAGGATCAATTTCAATTGATTTATAACAATCAGAAATCGCTTGAATGAAATTGCCTTGCCTATAATAAATAAAAGATCGCAGAAAATACGCCTCTGCATATTTGGGTTTTATTCCAATGGCGTTGGTCAAATCCGCAATTGCTTGAACGGTTTTACCCTGTTGGTAATCTATTTTGCCCTGATTAAAATACTCTCCTGCTGTAAGTGCGTAACAATTTAAAGTGCATAAAAATAAAACGCCAATGGTTAAAGTCACATTTAAAATCATTCGATAAATAGACATCATTACTCAAGCCTCCATGATGACATTGGGGTTTGTTCTGCCAATGGTTTCTCTGGAGCTTTATCTTTTCTTTTAAGCCAGTCTGCCTCATCGACCAAGGGTTGATCTTGTGGGATTTCCTTATACAGCCACCGTGCCCGTACTAATGGCCATCCTGATGCCCTTATGACGCCGGTCAAATTCTCAAAATTAGTGATCTCAGAAGGTAAAAACAAAGGCCGTGTCTTTAATACCTCTTGCTTGCTGTGGGTGTGGGTTGTCTTTCCAGTCACACCCTGATTGCTCGATCCCGAGGATTCCTGGCTTATCATGACATCTTGTTCCCCCAAGGTCCTAGATGCCCATTGGGCCGTGTCATTGTCTGAACAGCGCAAAAAAATCATCGTTGAAAATGTATTGGCAATGGATTTAGCTAATGTTGCCCCATAATAATGTTCCAGCTTCCCGATGTCCTGAATACCAGCCACAACACAAAGCCCCTTGGAACGTCCCAATGAAAACGCATTTAATAAAGCTGTTAACTTTCCCAAGGTCGCCAGTTCATCTAAAAATAACCATATCCTGCGGTTGGGGTCATCAGGTAAGGATAAAATTTCATTGGTTATAATCTCAACAGCGATATTCGCTGTTGACTGGGCCAAGTCTACCCGCTCAGGAATGCCGCCAATGATCAAGAACTTAGAATTGCCATGCACCCATTTTCTTAAGGATACCTTTCCTTTAGGCCATGCTTTGGCATACCAGCGGATTGTCTGCTGGGCATTCCCAATCAAGGTCGAATAAATATCTTCCGTGGCCTTGGATTCTCCGCCAATGACATTGGCTAATGCGTTGCCATCTTCAAAAGTGGATAAGAGCTTTGCTATTGCTTTTTTATCCATAGATAAGATTGACCAAACATCCCCCCAACCCCAATCATTGCCTTGAAAATCTAGATACACAAAAATAGCTTCCAAAATTTGCCTTGCTGAGTTCAAAAAGAACGGTTGGCTGTCCCTTGGGTTTGATGGAAACATAATAGACGCCACCTGCTGGCAGTCCAACTGGCTTCTGATATCAGCTCCCGGAGACCAAGCAATCGAACGTTTGTCCCATGCTGCCAGTAGATCAACACCCTCGTGACCAGCATAGGCTTGGATAAATGTACCTTTAATGTCCCAAATGATGGCTTTGTCATTGGGTCGCTTATAAACCTGGTCAATCATAGGATAGATTATTTGTGTCTTGCCAGCACCCGGAGAGCCGGTAATCAGAAAATGCTGGTTCTCCCTTGAATAGGGAAACGGCCTACTGTTCCATATTGATATGCCTGCCCTGGAATCTTCGGGAGATTCTTGCTTGGTCAAAGTCTCAAAAGCTTTGTGCCCGCTACCACCTGCGACTAACTGGACTCCCCTTTGAAATTTCCCTACTTTGTCATACTCAATCCTTTTATGGCTCTCAGGGTTCTCTGGGCACTTTTTCCAGCCCAAATATACCCTTCGCATAAAAACCCCCATAGGCGCACATTCCAGGCAAAATATAGAAGCCCTCCAATGGAATCCGTGCGGTCCATATAAAACAAAAGCCAAAAGATCAATGACACCCAAAACTCCCAAAGTTAATAACAAAGCTTCTCCAAGCTCAACCTTGTACTCCTTTACAAGAGACCAGCACAAACCCAAGCTAACCAGAAATCCGAGAAATAACTCGTCCCTTAAAAACGATAATATTCCTGTTTGTGAACCAAACAAAGCCCCCAGGATCTTGATAATCACAAATTGGATCACAACCGCCACAGCACATTCAAGGGCCAATCTACCCCAATCCTGCTTGAAGTTCATGATCACTATTGCACCTCCTGGTCAAATTTTTTAAGAAGTATTTGGGCCAATTTTTCGACTGCTTCGGGGGGAGCATTTTGCGTCCGGCCCAGGGCTTCAGCCACTACATGGACTAAAGCGCGGACGAATTTCAGGGTCTTTGCTGTCTCTTGCTTGGAGGATTTTCGTAAAGAATGTTTGAGGACTTGGCGGATAAAAGCCGAGGTGGTCAAACCTAATTCAGCGGCCTTCTTTTTGATTTCTTCGGATTCGGCATCATCGATTCTTAAAAGAATTTTGGCCATTTATTCCTAACTGTGCACTATGGTGCTTTAGGTCTGTATTTTA
>CAYZLU010000090.1:0-8432 GCA_964479285.1 uncultured Planctomycetales bacterium
ACCCAACGCAAGAATATGGAGGAGCAGATCAAAGCCTTACCCAAGCGGATCATCCAGGCCCAGGAGCAAGAATGTGACCGTATTGCCCGCGACCTGCATGACGATTTAGGCCAATCGCTGGCCACGCTTAAGATGATCATCCAATCATCGTGGCTGCAGGAGGGGACGACGGAGAAGCCTTCCAAAGATCATAAAAAGATATTGGACTATTTGGACACCATTATCGATAAATCACGCAATTTGGCCATGCGGTTACGTCCAGCGACCCTGGAAGCCTTGGGCCTGACCACTTCAATCAATTTAATGATTGAGGAAATCAACCGCGCGGGAAAAGTCAATATTGTTTTTACCCATGGCAATATGGAGCAAGTGCGTTTTGAATCGGATACCATCAATGTCTTTCGAATTATACAGGAAGCTTTGACCAATATTTTAAAATATGCCAAGGCCACAAAGGTCAAGGTCTCTTTGCGTATTGCTAAAGACAGGCTGAAAATTAAAATCGAAGATAATGGCTGTGGTTTTGTATTAAAGGACAAATCCAAAGGCTTGGGATTAATAACCATGAGTGAACGGACGAGCCTTTTAGGCGGAAGGATAGAGGTCCTCTCTGAGTTAAAGAAAGGCACATCAATCGTCGTGGATATCCCTTGTATAGGTAAAATATAATGGCAAATGTCCGGATTATATTGGCCGATGACCATGAAATGCTCAGGGCCGGGCTAAAAGGTCTTTTGGACAAAGAACCTGATTTTAAGGTGGTGGCCCAGGCCGAGGATGGCGAGCAGTTGTTGGAAAAACTCTCTTCTGTCAAGGCGGATTGTGTCGTGATGGATTTGTCCATGCCTAATCTCGACGGGATTGCCACTTTAAAAGAGATCAAGAAAGAATTCCCCAAGGTCAAATGCCTGGTCTTGACCATGCAAAAAGACCAGGAACATTTCAAAAATGCCATGGCCAACGGGGCTTCGGGGTATATCCTAAAAGACAATGCTTTTGACCTGCTTGTCATGGCCATCAAGATGGTGATGAAGGGAAAGTCGTATATTTCACCTGCTATTTCCGAATTGATCGCTGAACAGTTTGTCCGTTCGATCAAGGAAGGAGATATGCCTTCCCTGGAGATCCTGACCGAGCGTGAAAAGGAAATCCTGAAATTAGTAGCCCAGGGGAATGCTAATAAGAACATCGCTGCACGGCTTAAAATCAGCATACGTACGGCGGAGACACATCGCAGCCGCCTCATCCATAAATTAGGCCTCAAAACAACCGCTGCCCTTGTCAAATATGCATTGGCCAAAGGGCTGGTTTAATGGCTACGTGGTACTACGTACAGGCTTAAGTAGTTCATCCTATTTAGTTATTTGTTTGGATATTTTATACTATCTCCATGTCTACCATTTTAATTGTAGAAGACCACAAAGATTTCCGCCAGGCGGTACATCATTACTTGGAAGTTAGTCATGTCAAGGCTGATGTATTGGAAGCTTCATCCGGGGAAGAAGGTGTCTTACTGGCCAAAAGGACCAAGCCGGAAATTATATTGATGGATTTTTGGCTCAGAGGGATCAACGGGGTAGAGGCAGCCACCCAAATCAAGGAAAGTGTGCCAGAGTGTTCCATTATTCTATTGACGATGTTTGACCTTAAAGACGTGCAGCCCCTGGTCAACAAGGAAATCATCAAAGAATTTATAAGCAAAAGCGATTTATTCGAGAAATTGGTACCTAGTGTTAATAAGATTTTAAACTCTGTCTTAAAAACATAGTATCAAGGGTTTGTATTTACCCTGACGGGAACTCAGAATTTTATTATACCCGGGTATAATTGATTTTTTTTTGACATTTCATAAACTATTCCAGGTATTCTACAACCAAGGGGTGGAATGAAGATATTGGCGGTTGGCATCAACCATAAGACATCATCCATTGAATCGCGGGAAAAGTTTTTTTTGGGCCAGATGGAAAGAAAGCTTTTACTTTCAGCGTTCAAGAATGAACCTTCGGTCATAGCTGCTATTATCCTTTCGACTTGTAACCGTTGTGAGATTTATGTGAACGTTGACGATGATTATACCCCCCTTGAAATCCTAAAGAAGTTATTTTCGATCAAGCACCAGCCGCAGACACAAGCCCTCCAAAAATTATTTTATGTGCTGGAAGGGGCCCAGGCGGTCGAGCATTTATTACGGGTCGCCTGCGGGTTAGATTCTTTAATTTTGGGTGAAAAACAAATTTTAGGTCAGATCAAGGATGCTGTACTGCTTTCGCGCCAAAATCTCATGATGGATAAAACATTTAACGTTTTGACCAATTTTGTTTTAGAAACGGGGAAGAAAGCCCGTCGGGAGACGCTGATTGATTTTGGAGGTTCATCGGTCAGCTGGGCCTCGGTCATGATAGCGCAGGATATGTTAGGGACATTACGCAATAAGACGGTATTGATCTTGGGGTCCGGAAAAATGGGACGTTTGGCAGTCCAACAGCTCAATAATAAAGGTGTCAAAAAGATTTACATCATGAACCGGACAATGGAAAAGGCGGAAGAATTAGCTAAAAACAGCAATGGGATTGCCGTTCCATTTTGGGAAATGCCGGAAATTTTGCCCAAAGTGGATGTCTGTATTTGTTCGTCTTCTTGCCCGCATTATCTTATTGATAAAAACCTGGTTGAATTGACCATGCAGCAGAAGAACGGGCATAAATTACTTTGCATCGATATTTCCATGCCTCGCAATATAGATCCGCAAATAGCAGGGGTTACAGGTGTTTCTTTATTGACCGTGGATGATCTCGAACGTGTGGTGCAGGACAATATTCAAAAGCGTCTTGGTGCCGCACAGCAGGTCGAGAGGATTGTCTTAAATAAAGTCCGGGAATTTTATGGGGTCATTGATAAAATACGACGAATGGAAGACAACAACACTTTAAAGGAGATGGAAATGAAAACGACCAATGGTTTTTTAGGTAAAACAGTGATGGCATGTGCTTTATTGAGTTTCCTTTTTTGGGTTGTTCCTGCTTCTGCCGATTTGGCCCAGATAAAGGCCTACAAAGAAATCAATCTGGATGCCAAACCTAAATGCATTGAGTGCCATTTGGATGAACATCCTAAAAAAGAAGACGGCAAGCATGATCCGAATGCTTACGGCGCCTTTGTGATTGCAGCATCCAAAAAAGCAGGATTGGACAAGCCGACCGCAGACACTTATAAATCAGTTGGGACCATTGAAGATTTTGCTAAAAATCCACCTGCGGCCAAATAAGTGGGACTTTAAAACCAAAAGGCAGAACACTTGTTAGAGGTATTACCTCTAATGGAGAAACTAAGCAATCGGAAGGACATCCTATGATCAGTCCCAAAAATTTTTTAATTCTAAACTTGGTAGTGGTATTTGGATTATTTTGGGTATGTGGAGGAGTGTCTTTGTCCCAGGCTTCACAGGAAAAAGTCAATGAGATGTTAAAGAAGGCCAAGTATGTAGGCATGGACACTTGCGAGGTATGCCACGATAAGGAATTTAAGGAATATAAACTCTCAACACACGCGCGTATCAATATTAAAGATGATACGACCGGTGCGCAGGGTTGCGAAATTTGCCATGGCCCGGGCAGCATCCATGTGGATGCCTCCGGCGGGAAAGACAATATCATCAATCCCAAGAGGGACCCTGAAATATGTTTTACCTGCCATACTGATAAAAGGTTGCAGTTCCGCCTGCCATACCATCATCCAGTCTTGGAAGGCAAAATGAGTTGCTCGGATTGTCATGACCCTCACGGGATAGATGTTCTGCCATGGACAGCCACCTCCGAGGAGGATGTCAATGGAGTGTGTTTCAAGTGCCATGCGGACAAACGGGGTCCTTTTATATGGAAGCATGACGCGTTAAAAGAAGGATGTACGACTTGCCATCAAGTCCATGGTTCAGTCAATGACAAAATGTTAGTGGCAAGGGATGCGAACCTCTGTTTACGTTGCCATGCGACTGCGAATTTTCCCAGGATGCATGGGGACGATCATACGAGCAACATTGCACGCGGCACATGCTTTAGCGCGGGTTGCCACCAGGCCATACATGGCTCAAACTTCAGTCCCTATTTAAAATATTAACTCGAGAGGGGAAACATATGAAAAGTCTCCGATTGTTGCTCGCAGTGATGGTGGCAACTTATATGACAGGGACAGGGTATTACGCGCAGGCGCAGGAAACCAATACATCGCCTTTTAGTATCACACTTTCCCCGGTGCAATATGCTTCTGTTAAGGGGAATGTGGGAAAATTCCGCGCCCTTAATTGGATGAAGGACGGAGCTGATGGCGGGATCAGTGACATGACTTTCATTAAGGACATTAATAAAGATGTTTCATTGGATATGCAGGGAAGTGCCTTTGCTAAAACCGATAATTATGATGGTCAATTGACTTTAAAGGATGGTGATTTGGCCTTTTTAAATATTGATTATAGGGCTTTTAGAAAATATTACGACAATACAGGAGGCGTCTATCCGTATACTGTCCTTGGTGTTACCGGAACAATTCCTGCTGTGGACCAAGGGGCCAAACCCAACAGCCCTGATTTACAGATGGATGTCAGTTTTTTTAAATTAGAAGCAGGTTTAGGGCCGATCAGTGATCCATTTTTGGATGTGGTTTATCAGCATAATTCTAAGAATGGCGACAAGTCCCTTTTGCAGTGGACCAATGATTATTTGGGCACTTCTACAACATATAGAAAAATTGGCCCAAGCTGGGAATCGGTCAATAATTACTCAGACACAGTCACGCTAAAAGAAAAGAAAGATATCGCCGGTATCACTATTAAAGGAGAACAGAATGCCGAAATTGATTACAATAACAGCGTAACTAATATGCAGTATCTCAATGGAAGCACGGTAGCCAACAATCAACTTGATACACTCAATGAATCTCCGGATGCCAAATTGTTTGGCGCGGGGGTAAGGGTGGAAAAATGGATGTTCAACGATAAAACTTTTGCTGGTTTGGGGTATCATTATAATCACACCCATGATACTGATTCGATGCAGCAGCAGATACAAGAGACCGTGAGCGGGGTCTTAACCTATGTGACTGGCAGCGCTTCGACTCTTTGGAATTTTTCTCAAGCTTCAGAGGATGAACATGTCTTTACCGGAAATCTCAACACTAAATTGACCCCTGATTTGACCTTTATTATGGATGGCAAATACGAACACATGGGATCTGAAGGTGGTTCCACCTATTATGTGGATGCCACGACCCTGAGGGTTCCTTCTTCAGTCCAGACCAGTTCTATGGCTAATCATGATGACAATGAAGGGGAGCATGTTTCATTGCGTTATTCTGGTTTGCCACATACCAGTTTATACACAGAAGGCAATTTTGAAGAAGGCAGGAATTGGACTTGGGAGACTTTTGATAATAGCACATCTTCTAGTCATGATTTTTTTGCCAATAGAATAAATTATGCCCAGAAAGAGTCATGGGCCGTAGGAGGGGACATTATCCCCAACCGGTTCTTTACGATTACGACCCAGGTCAAACAACATTGGGAAGATAATACGTATAATACGCTGGGTATTTCCAGTATCGGTGTCCCTGCAACAGACGACGGGACGTACGCCTTGCTTGATGCCTTGAATATTAACGGGGTGGATGCCACAGGCACCCTTAAATGGAAACCATACCGTTGGCTGCAAAATTCGTTGCGGTATCAATTTTCCGATACCCTTTATCAACCGCAAGCTGCCAAGGAAGGGTATATCCTCGCCTCTGACGGGGGGAGTGCCACCCCATGGAACTATGTTAAGAATAAAATGCTTTCATCCATATTTACCTATGACATTACCGTAGAGCCGACGGATTCAATTTTATTGTTACTCTCGTATTCTCACGCTGAGAATTATGTCAGGACCTTGGCGGCATCAGAACCGGGAACAGCGGCTAACGCATCCGCGACAAATCCTCCATACTTTCCCAGCTTCAATTCAGGGTATAATACATGGCTATTTTCATCCACCTATAGTCCCAAAGAATATGTAACATGGACGAATACGGTTTCTTACACCCTTTCTCCTAATTACGTTGATTACAGTACAGGCTTGCCTTTGGGGTCTGATTTTAAAGAGCTTAATTTATCTACAGGGATCCAGTGGACATGGCACAAATGGTTGAATTTCGGCCCGACTTATGAATATGCGTCTTACCGGGACAATTCCTTATCCGGGTCAGGTAATTATTCAGCCAATATCTTTATATTTAATCTAAAGTTCGATTGGTAAGACAGATGGAGAAAACACCCAAAAAGGGAAAGCAGAGGTTTTCGGATAATTTTTACAACGGCATCACCTATTTCGGGGTGATGCTGTCTGTTTTTATACTTGCCTGTGAGTTTTTTTTATTCGCCATTGATTTTTTCTCTTCTAAATCGAGCGTTTATCTGGGGCTCTTGACCTATATTCTCCTGCCGCCCTTTCTTATCATCGGGCTCATATTGATCCCATTGGGGGCGAGGTTAAAGCAGTACCGCATCCTTCATGGTTCAGGAGAAAGAAAACCGAAGCCTCTGGTCATAGACCTTTCTTTATCTACCCATCAAAATGCCATAGCCATATTTATGATCGGTACCATGGTTTTGCTTATCATGACTGCTATTGGTTCTTATAAAGCTTATAATTACACGGAATCGACCCGGTTTTGCGGGGTCACCTGCCATCAAATCATGAACCCTGAGTACACGACCCATAACGGATCTCCTCACGCAAGGGTCAAATGTGTTGAGTGCCATGTCGGTTCCGGGGCCAATTGGTATCTGCATTACAAAGTTGCGGGGACCAGGATGTTGGTCAAGACTTTAGATGGCAGCTACGATCGTCCTGTACCTGCCCCTGTTGAGACCCTGCGGCCAGCCAAAGAAACCTGCGAGCAATGCCATTGGCCGGGGAAATCTTTTAGCGCTATTCAACTGCAGAAAGTTTATTACGCCGATGACCCCAGTCAAACGCCGCCCTGGAAGATCGATATGCTTATGCGTGTGGGCGGTGGACAAAATATGGGAGCTGGTATCCACGCGCATATGTATTACGGCAATGACATTTATTACGTTCCCGAAGATGCGAAACGCCAGAAGATAACCTGGGTCAAGACGGTCAATAAAGCGGGAAAGGTCACGATTTATGTGACGGATGATTCTCCTTACAAAAAGGTTGGACCTCCGGCCGATAAGATCCGGAAAATGGATTGCATCGATTGCCATAACCGCGCCACCCACCGTTTTGAGGCCCCGGATGTTTTGATGAACCGTGCGATTGCGAGAGGCGATATTAGTCCTTCCATTCCTATGATCAAGGGAAAAGGGGTGGATGTCCTTGCGAAGGAATATAAGTCTTCAAGCGAAGCAACGGACAAGATACGGTCAAGTTTACTTGAATATTACAGTAAGAAGCAGGCTTTATATTACACGGCCCATCAGGACAATATTGAAAAGGCGATCGGGAATATTATCCTGCTATATCAGCAGAATTTTTTTCCTGAGATGAAGTCCCGCTGGGATGCCTATCCCGATAATATAGGGCACATGATTTCGCTGGGCTGTTTCCGTTGCCATGACAATGAGCATAAAGCCAAGACCGGAGAGGTGATTTCCCGCAAATGCACGCTTTGTCACATCATCACCGAGCAAGGCAGCGGGAGCACGATACAGAAAAGCACGGATGGCCTGGAATTCCAGCATCCTTTTGATGGAGATGATTCCTGGAAGACGACGAATTGTACTGATTGTCATACAGGGGCGTAGGTGATTGAATATGAATAATATAAAATGCATTTTAAGAAAATATTTATGTTTTTTATTCTTGGCCGCGGTTTTTTTTAATACACCCCTGGCTTTGGCCGGTGAGGCGGATTTAAAGGTGCCAGATTTATCCATGGTGCCTTTAATTTTTAATCTTAATGGCCGTCTTGTTCTTTTGCTGGGCATTATTGTTTGTTTTTTTGGCGCTTTCTTCGGGATATTTCAATATGGGCAGATCAAGAAAATGCCTGTGCACAGGAGCATGAAGGAGATTTCAGAACTCATTTATATAACATGCAAGGCTTATTTAATCCAACAGGGGAAATTCCTGCTTATTCTTGAGTTCCTTATTGGATTGGTCATGGTGGCTTATTTTGGCTGGTTACGTCATTTTGATGCCGGCAAGGTCATGCTCATCCTGGTTTGCAGTTTAATTGGTATTGCTGGAAGTTACGGAGTGGCCTGGTTTGGCATGCGCATCAATACCCTGGCCAATTCCAGGTCGGCCTTTGCCAGTTTGCGAGGTAATCCTTTTCCGGTTTACAGCATTCCTTTGCAGGCGGGTATGAGCATTGGCATGCTGTTGATCAGCATCGAGCTTTTTGTCATGCTGTGTATCCTTCTTTTTATCAGCCCTGAT
>CAYZLU010000091.1:0-8377 GCA_964479285.1 uncultured Planctomycetales bacterium
CCCCCCCCCCCCCCCCCCCCCCCCCCCCCCCCCCCCCCCCCCCCCCCCCCCCTCGTTCAAATGTCGTGGGGCTCACCAAGAGGCCTTCAAGAGGCCTCTTGGATCATATCCCACGCGTCGTACGTGTCATTCTGTATGCATAAACATAGTGGGGACTGTCTGTACCGCCCGGCCCCCCTTTACAGCCTTTCTTATGAAAAATAGCCTGAATGATTTTGGCCATGGATTCTGATCCGGCATCCCTGTATATCCATCCCCCGCCTTCTTGGGAAACATTGTGTCCCTGAAATAATCGTTCATCAGGTTTGGCCGCGATCCCCACATACCACTCCCTGTAACCTTTTCCGCATTTTGTGATGCAGACATCTATTTCTGTTTCAATGCTCATAACGCTCCTGGTCTTGACCTTTGTCTTTTTCTTTTAACATCTTTGAAAATCCATTGAAATTCCTGGAAAGCCAGGAAAGGACTGCCAATTGTTTTTTGATCTGCCTGACTTCCCTGGCAGGTGATCCCCAAATGGCGGTATTAGCTTTGATATTGCCAATGATCCCGCTTTGGCCGCCTATGCTCACATTTTGACCGATAGTGACATTATCAATGACCGCGACCTGTCCGCTCATCGTCACATTGTCCCCGATGACTGTGCTTCCGGCAATGCCGCATTGGGCGGCCATGATCACATTCTTGCCTATCTTCACATTATGGGCAATATGGCAAAGATTGTCTATTTTAGAACCTGCCCCTATCATTGTACAGCCTAAGGAACCGCGATCGATGGTGCTATTGGCCCCTATCTCCACGTCGTCCTCTATGACTACTGTCCCTAATTGCGGAAACTTATAGATCCTGCCTCGATCCCTGACATAACCAAATCCATCTGAACCCACCGTCACCCCGCCGTGTAATACGACTTTGTTTTTCAAAATGGTGTTTTCATAAAGGACAACATTGGGGTGTAAATGACAATGCTCGCCTAATTTGCAGTCCTTCTTGATCACACAACCGCTTTCAATCGTTGTATGGTCTCCAATCAAGACATTCCCTGCAATGGACACATGCGCGTCTATCCTGACATTTTTACCCAAAACAACCGAATCCGCTATGACGGCGGTGGGATGGACAAAGGGTTCTGCGAATGTTTCTTCGTGAAAGGCGTTATAGGCAATCAGGAACGCAAGTTTGGGATTATTGACCCTTATGAGTGTCTTGGTGGATTTTCTTGAGGTCCTCGTCGTCAATACGCAGGCAGTTTGACTTGTCTCCGCTTGTCCAAGCTTGTCTTCATCCGTGACAAAGGTCAGGTCCCCCAGCCGTGCCGACTCAATACCACTTAAATCTATGATATCGACATTGTCATCACCTTCAATGGTGCCTTCTATAAGAAGGGCCAGCTCTTTGATTTTCAAGATAAGCTAGTATACACCAAAAGAACGCCGGGGTCTACGTATAAGAATTAAACACCAAAGAAAGGAAAAACTGCCTATATTAAATTAGGAGGGGTTTCAGGCTTACCCATAAAGAAGCCCTGCCCGTAGGCCACACCCAGGTCGCGCAATACTTTAAAGTCCTCCTCAGTTTCGATGCCTTCAGCGATCACCAGGGCTTTGCAGCTTTCTATTATTTTTAAAAGACGCTTTAAACTGTTGAATTTTCTTGGGTCTTTCGCAATGTCTTTAATGATCTTCTTGTCTATTTTCACAATATCAGGCTCTAAGAGGACCAGGGTCTCAATGGAGCTGTGCCCAAAACCATAATCATCAAGGGCGATCATAAACCCCGCTTTCTTGAATTTCATCACAGAAGGGATCAAATAAAACGGGTCTCCCAAAATCTGCTGTTCATTGATCTCGAGGCAGAAAGTGATGTTTTTCCCCACAGACGCAAAATCCTGCATCAGGCGTTCAATCGGAAACTCAGTGAGCGTGGAAGGGAACATGTTAATAAAAATCCTCCGGGGGGCCGAGACATCTTTAAGCGCGTTCAAACTTGTTTTCATGCAGGCATAGTCGACAACACCCAGGATATTGGCATTGCGGGCAAAAAGAAGGAATTCATCCGGGGACGAATTCGCTTCATGGTCCAACCGGGAGAGCAGTTCAAAACCAATTTTTGTCATGTTCCTCAGGTCAAAAATCGGTTGGGAAGCAGTATAGAATTTTTCTCCCGCGGCCAGGATTTTCTTGAACTCGGATGCTACACCACTGTCTTTAGGGTCGGTTTTCACCGCTTCTCCCTGGTAGGCGATCCGGTTTTTCCCTTCACTCTTGCTTAAATGCAAAGATAAATGTAATTTCTGCAGCAATTCATCAATAGAGGCTGGCTTGTCCCCCAGGGGCACTATGCCTATGCTGCAGGTTGTTTTGACATTTTCCCCGAAGTTGACCCCCGCGGAAGTCTGGGCCACGGCCATACGGATTTTGTCCGCGACCTTGATCGCGTCCCCTTCACGGCTGTCGAGCAAGAGCACCATAAACTCATCCCCTCCCACCCTGGCAATGTAATCCGTTTGGCGGACCGTCTGCCTCATTTTCTGTGCGACCGCGACAAGTATGGCGTCCCCCACCCCATGCCCATGGACATCGTTGATCTGTTTAAAATTATCCAAATCCAAAAGCAAGACCTGGACACTGATACCCATGCGCTGGATGGTGGCAAAAGTTTTCAATAAAACATCCTGCAACCCTCTGCGGTTTAGAACGCCTGTCAATGGATCATGGATGGTCATGTCCTGCAGTTTCTGGATCGGGTCGAGGATGGTCTCCGCGAAAAATACCGAACCCAGCACAATGATGATCAAGACCAAAAGGCAGATGATGAAAAATATAGTGCGGAAATTGCTGATGGAGGCAAAGACCTCTTGTTCATCGATTTTTGTGATCAACTCCCAGTTGAGAGACGGCAGGTCCTGCGACACAGCCAATACTTCATTTCCCCGATAATCAATGCTTTCGTTGATCTTTTCATCGACCTTCCCTAAGGTCATCTTCTTGTTGAGGATGGCTCGGTAATCATACAAAAGCGGGCTGATGTATAAAAATTCTTTGTTCGTCAATTTCTTTACCAGGAATGTCTCGCCTGTATTGCCCAATCCCGTATTGTCTGAAATAAAACCATAGATGACATTCATATCCACGACCAATACAATATATCCAGTAAATTGGCCCTGGGTGTCGCGTGCTTTTGAAATCATGTATAAAATGTATGGGTATTTCCAATCTTTGGCCGCTACAGGGCCGCTGTAATAGATGTCTTTTTTTGCCTTCTGCAGGACAGCGGCGTTAAAAAAGGTCCTGTCAAGATATGTCTGAGTGCGTGATGGGTTGGCAACATAGACGACCTTGCCGTTCTTGTCCATGAGCAAAATATCGGCGTACGCATAAGAATTCATAAAGGCCCGGATCTGGTCATCCAGTTGTAGTTTGGCTTTAGAATATGCGAAACTATACCGGTCCCGGTCGAATTCCTGCAGGGTCGGAAGGTTTGTTTCGACATCTATAAACCCTTGAATGGCCCTTAAATCTTCTTTTCTGGAATTTAAAAAAGTCTCCAGTTTATTCTTCTTGAGCACGGAGACTGCGTTAAGCCGGTCATAAATCTCCCCCTTCAATTCTTTTTGGGTATTAAAAAGAAATATACCGGCCACCAGGATCATGGGAATGATCGACAGGCTCAATGATAAAATAATGATTTTCGCGTATATGCGCATAAAATAGATCCTTCTAATATTCAGAATGTTCGTCGGACACCTAAATGGCCCCCAGAGGATAACACATTTTAAATAAAAAGCAAACTCCCTGACTTTGAGGGTGCTCTTGCAAGATAATCAATATGAAAATGGACCAATATTTTATCCGGATGAAGTTACAGCTTGTAGCTCTTTTATACCCAAAAATACCTGGACGTCCGTTACCGCCCTCATACTGAGAACCACCGCCTCAAGGCCCGGGGCATTTTGCAACTCCCGCAGCATGGCGGCATCAATATGAAATTGGATACCTTTGCCGTTTCCCTTTTCACGAGAATCCATTACTTCACTCTGTACATTCATATGGGCAGGAGTAAAGTCAATACCACCTTTCTCATCCAAGGCTTTCATTGTTTCATTTGGCATCATGATTCCATTAACATGCCTTGCCATAGCAAAATCAATGCTTGGCCCCGGTCCCATGACATTGTCATTTCGGCCCTTTCTTTGCCTCTTTGGAGTTTCCCCATAATTGGCCTCCATAAGAAGCCTATTCAGCTTTATGATCTCAAAAGGGCTCAATTTCCCCCTTTTTAACCTGCTAATAAGGTCTAAGGTTTCCGCAGGCCGTTTTTTCATAGCAACATACAAGCGTTTATTTTCCAATAACATTTTCAATGGTTTAATACGGGCATGTAGAAAAATATTATAATTATGTTCTTTCTCAGCATCAGACGCTCCCGGCATATTAAGATAATCATTTTCCTCAAATCCCCGTTCTAAAATATTGCCTCTTCCATCAATAAAACTACCTCTCATCAATTCTCTCCAATGCGTGTTTCTAAATGCCTGTTTTTCGACAGTGCCTGCAGGTGGGATATCAATGTTGCTTTCCGGCTTTATCTTTCTTTTTAGGGCCTGTATTAAAGACTCTGGTGTCATATCCTTGCTAAATTCATCCTCTTGAAAATCAAAAGAGCCTTCTTTTTTAGAAATATATAAATTAACGTCGCATTTTCCTATCAAATCTTCTAAATATGAATCTTCTTTTTGCTTCCTTATCTTTTCCTCAGTTAATGCCTCCGTTGGATTTATAAATTCTATTTGCCTGTGTATTTTCTCATGTACCCTCACTGTTCCCATGCTCACGGTAAGGAGCCATCGGTCGAATTTATAGGCATGCTTATTGACTTCTTTTCCTTCAGCAGCGCTAATAATATTTTCTAAATTATCGGACAATGCTGATCTTATGTCCTCTATAGATAGATTATTCTGTAAAGACAATTGAAGCAAAAGAGCATCTTTTAATTTCTCATTCTGTTCAGCACTTTTGATTTTTCCGATGACTTTATTTTTCTCATCTGGACTCCAGAAAGGGGCCACCTCTTTGATTTTTTGAAGAATTTCCTGAAGTTTCAATTCAATATCTGCTTCCTCTTCAAATTGCATGATCACAAAAAATTCTTCTCCATGCAACCGAGCTACTAGATCATACGCCCTGGTATTTTCCTTCAGAGTTTTGGCAAGTTGTTGCAAAACAGCATTGCCTGTGTCATGACCGAAAATATCGTTGTAAGCTTTAAAATGATCGATGTCAATTAAACTGGCTGCAAAATGAATAGCCCCTTGCCTTTTCTTGGATTCTATCAGCGCTTCAAAAAATCGTTTAACCCCTAAAGGACCATATAGTCCGGTCAGATGATCTATATCTTCAAAAGATTGTTCCTGAGCTACCGCCATCTCTGAAATATCACCTTGGGCATATAATGTGGGCAGTTCGATATTTATAGCTAATTCTTTTGCTGTCGTATCGTCTAATGGAATCGTTCTATCGCCAAAATAAGCTTTTACTTTCTGTCCATGTTTTTCTCGCCATTCTGGAGAGGCTATTTCCTTTAAATTTTCTCTTGTTATCTGTACAATTTCCTTGCTCTCTTGCATTTCTTGCCATTCTTTAAAAATTATTTCCCGTGCATCTTCTGGTGTTTTATCGGCAAGACCATTACTCTCCCTCAACTCCTGTTCTACGATATAAGCTTTTAAGGTGTTTTCTTGGTCTTTCCCCCATAGATGATTCAAGCCAAATAAAGGCTTCCCGCCACTTTGATGGCAAATATACCAATGTCTTTGGATCCAACCATCAAACCCTGGGAAATCCTGTATAGGAGGTTTGTCTTTTGTCGATATTCTCATTGCTGCATCTACTTCAACAAAAGTCGAAGTGTCCAAAATCCCCTGAGGAATTTGTGCAGGGTTTCTGGTTGTTCGAATTTCGTTGCCAATCCCAACAGCCCCAGTCTCCTTCCGCTTGGAGACCATCGCGAAATTCACTCCACCTGAAAAATATTTCCTGGGGATAATTTGCTGCGTCAGGATGTTTTGTTCTTCTTTGATATAGTTGTAGACACCTTTTTTGAAGGCTTGGAGGTAGCGCTGGTAGATGGCTTCGACTCCATTAAGGTGGTCATAACCTACGCCCGCTACTTTTTTCTTGTCCGCATAAAATTGGTTCAAGATGCTGTCTTTGATTTTATTTTTGTACCATGTCGCAAGGATGAGCGAGTTGTACACCTGGCGCAGCTTGGCGAAATTCTTGTTTTCGTTGACTTCCTTGGTCAACTCAGGGATGACGATCTCGCGGAGGATTTGGGAACCTACGGAGTTAATTCCCTCCCCCTCGTGGGGATGGAAATTTCTCGATAATGCAAGATAATCCTGCTCAAGCATGACTTTTAATTTTGCTTCCACCACATAAGCTGTGCCGGCTTTTGGGTTTTCGTACACCATTGCTTTCTCAGGAATTATCCATACCTTGTTAAAAGTATTGAACGTGATATTTGTTGTCCCAAATTTCTTCGCCGCTTCTTCGTAAATGTGTTTCCAAAACCTTTCGCCGACCTCTCCTTCAGGGTAAATCAATGAAGCTGTAATTTGCTTAAGCATATAATCCTGTGCCAGTAAATCTCTCCCCATCTCAGTCATACCAAAACTCTGGGGTATGACCCTGTCTTTTTCATATGGGCTTAGGTTGACCCAAAGGTCCCTCTCAGGGATGGTCAGGCTGGCCAGGAAGTATTTGATTAATTTGGCGGCTTCGATGGAAGTATCGCCTCCCATCGCACCGTCACCTTTATCAAGAATAAAATCAAAACGGAATGGATTTTCAGGATGGATTTTGATCCCTTTAAGCATCGGAGGATCAAGGGGTGGGCTTAAATGCACCATGACCCCGGGTGCCGGCAAATGGAATCCATCAGCCATGGCCATAGGGCCACATGTATTGGCCAAAAATGCCAACAAAATGACAAAAGATTGCCACGGCCTATTAAACCGGCCCCTCTTGATCCTTATAGGTCCTCCCATTGGCCGTGCTGACACAGGTTCTCTGTAAAATAAAGGTCTCCCCATATTATTTAAAGTATGCCATATATATTACGAAAAGCAAATCGGCTTGAATTGGGAGCTTATGATTGGCCAAATGCTTGACCACAAATGATTGAAAAAAACAGGCTTGCCGTAGATGCAGCATTTCTTATTGCGTAGGGGTGAATAGCCTAACGGGATAAAGAACTTTTATTTTAAGGGTGTTTTTTTGGCATTGACCCTTTTTACTGAATATTTCCTCGCAAAACGGTTAAGTTCATAAAGAATTTCCAATTTCCTTTTAGGAGTTAGCTTCATATGTCGTTTTAAACGGTCTATCTGGCTTTCCCAACCAAATTCCATTATCGTGATCCTTTCAATTTTTGTATTTGTCTCAATTCATAAACATCTAACTTATCTTTTTCCCGGCCGGTCTTTTCTTTCATTCTTATAAGATGCTTGATTGATACAACCGGCAGGTGTATGCCATCCACATGCTGAATATCGGCCTCTTTGATAGCTTGCGCAAATTTGACCGGGGAATCAATGATCAGATCGACTTGTTCTCCATTTTCCTTAAAAAAACAAAACGCTTTCATGTTCTTATTCTCTATCCAGTCTTTGCGGGTCTCAGCATCTGAAATTCCCATTGGATCGACTGGTTGTTTGACAAAATATTTTTTCCGTTTCAAAATCTTTACAATCTTTGCCAAATTTGTATCCGTCATTTCCACAAGAATGTCCAAATCAGCCGTATTTCGGAAGCCACCCTGTAAATTCAACGCCAGGCCGCCAACCAGCACATATTTGACCTTCTCCTTTTGAAAAGCCCGCAATATATCTTCATAAATAATCATATACAAAAAGTATAGCAGATATTGAAGGGATTTAAAGGGAAGGATAAAAATAGCCTCAACGGGGTTTAGTGCCAATGCCAGCTGATGCGACGGGAGCTGCGTTAAGTATAACTATCCCCCAAGAGTCTTAGAATCAGCATCACTATTTTCTGATAATATCTCATCAATGGAACAGCAACCGGACCCTACCATCAAAAGGAAGACCAAACTCACCAGCATGGTGAAATCCAGACGGGATTCATGGACTGCGGGCCAAAACCCTTTTGAGACAAACATGGTGACCTTGGTTGATATGATGGCCACCGATATATTAATAATCAACGGTATGGTGGAGAGTCTCGTGAGTAGGCCAATGATCAGCAATATGCCGCAAATAATTTCTACGCCAGCAGAAACATTCACCATCACATGGGGAAAGGGTATGCCTATTTTTATAAACCGCCCTATCCCCAAGGTGTCCGGGAAAAGA
>CAYZLU010000092.1:0-8286 GCA_964479285.1 uncultured Planctomycetales bacterium
GGTAAGAACAGGTGGGAGGGTTAAATATGTCCTGGAAGCACAAAGATCTTTTGGGGCTTGCGGATTTAAACCGGCAGGAAATAGAGCTGATCCTGCAGACCGCTAAATCTTTTAAGGAAGTCTCAAGCAGGGACATTAAAAAGGTGCCTGCCTTGCGGGGAAAGACCGTGGTCAATCTGTTTTTTGAGGCGTCCACCCGTACCCGTATTTCATTCGAATTGGCAGCCAAGCGTCTTTCCGCGGACACCCTCAATATTGCCGCTAATGTCTCTTCGACGAGTAAAGGCGAAACACTATTGGACACTGCCCGCAATATCGAAGCCATGAACGTGGATGCCATGGTGGTGCGCCATTCCTCGTCTGGTTCAGTTCTCCTGCTGGCGGAGGGGCTTAAGTGTTCGGTGGTCAACGCCGGGGATGGCTGCCGTGAGCATCCTACACAGGCCCTCCTGGATATGTTTACCTTGCAGGAAAAATTTGGCCGCATCGAAGGTTTGAAAATCGGCATTGTCGGGGACATCTTACACTCAAGGGTGGCACGTTCAAACATCTGGGGACTGACCCGCCTGGGGGCCAAGGTGACGGTCTGCGGCCCTGCGACCTTGATGCCGCGCGGCATTGAAGCCTTGGGCGTTGAGGTCTGTTACGATCTAAGGAAAGTCTTAAAGCAGTCCGATGCGGTCATTGCCTTGCGCCTGCAAAAGGAACGCCAGCAGGATAAATTCTTGCCTTCCATGCGTGAGTATTCGAGGTTGTTTGGTATCAATCAAGCCAAGTTAAGTGAGGGGAAAGATCATCTGATTGTCATGCATCCGGGGCCGACCAACCGCGGGGTGGAATTGTCTGCTGAAGTTGCCGACGGAAAACAATCAGTGATCTTAGACCAGGTGACCAACGGTGTCGCCGTGCGCATGGCGGTATTGTATTTGGTGCTCGGGACAAAGACATAATATTTCCCCCTCTTTAATGCGAAGAGGGGGCAGGGGGAGTTATGGGACTATTGATAAAGAACGCCATCATCGTCAACGCGGACAAGATTTGGGACAAGCCACAGGACATCTTGTGCATGGATGGCAAGGTCAGTCAAATTTCATCCAGCATAGCTGTAGGTAGCCATGAGATCATCGACGCCGCCGGCAAGAAAGTCCTGCCAGGCCTGATTGATATTCATACTCACCTTCGCCAGCCGGGGCGTGAAGACAAGGAAACCATTGAAACCGGCTCGCGCGCGGCGGTCAAAGGCGGGTTTACTTCCATCATGTGCATGCCCAATACCAACCCTGTCATTGACAATGCCATGGTGGTGGAATTCATTATCCGTGAAGCTAATCGTGTGGGCCTTTGCAATGTTTATCCCATTGGGGCCATCACCAAGGGCCAGGCAGACGCGGAATTGACAGACATGGCAGAGCTCAAAGCTTCAGGATGCCTGGCGTTCTCCGACGATGGTAAATCTGTCCTTAATAGCCGTCTTTTCAGGCTGGCGATGGAATATGCCAAAATGCTTGATGTCCTGATCATTGAACATTGCCAGGACCCTTTGTTGAGCGCTGGGGGTGTCATGAATGAAGGGGTAGTATCGACCAGAATAGGACTGAAAGGGGATCCTGGTATTGCCGAAACAGTGACGGTTGCGCGCGACATCGAAATAGCCCTCTATCTCAATGCCCGGGTCCATCTGGCCCATATGTCCCTTAAACGTTCCTGTGAGCTCATTCGGGTCGCCAAAGCCCAAGGCGTTAAGGTGACAGCGGAGGCCTGCCCGCACCATTTTGTTTTGACGGATGAGGCATGCAGCAGTTTCGATACCTCAACGAAGGTTAACCCTCCGCTGCGTTCTAAAGAAGATGTGGAAGCGATCAAAGAAGCTATTGCTGACGGGACTATTGATTGCATTGTGACAGACCACGCGCCCCATACTAAGGAAGACAAAGAAGTGGGGTTTGATACGGCGCCTTTTGGGTTGATCGGCCTGGAAACGTCTCTGGGTTTGACGATGACTGAACTGGTCGATCCGGGAACCATTGACTTATGTCAAATGGTTGATAGAATGTCCAGCGCACCAGCGTGCATTGTTGGGCTGGCCAATAAAGGGACCATCAAGCTTGGGGCCGATGCAGACATCACGATCATCGACCCGGACAAAGAATGGACAGTCACCACGGATGGTTTCGTATCAAAAAGCAAGAACTCCCCTTTCATAGGACGCAAACTCAAGGGCCGAGTCGAATACACCATCTGTGGGGGGAAGGTAGTTTATAAGGCTTGAACGAGTGATAAATAGTTTATTTAAGTATAGCGAGCGGCCAGTTTGTCGAAGACAAACTGAGAAAAGGGATTATTAAGGGAAAAACATGGTTTTTCTCTTAAGCATCTCGGAGAAGTTTGGGAGGAGGGGTTTGACAGCGAGTCCCGAAGGGACGAGCGCCAAAAGGGGAACCATAGGTTCCCCTGATGGGGAGCGAGACGATCGAGCCGCAAGGCGAGAGAGCGAGCGACGCGCCCGTAGCCTAATGGATAGGGCAGCAGCCTCCGGAGCTGCTGGTGCAGGTTCGAATCCCGCCGGGCGCGTTTTTAATATAAGGCCGAATATCTTAGGAAGGAGATCCATGCGAAAGCAAATGGTCACGATCTCAGTCATTGGTGGCAGCAGCATCAGTTCTAAAGTCGAGGATTTGGCAGAATCCGTCGGTCAAATGATAGCGGAATTGGGGTGCGTCTTGGTTTGCGGCGGTTTAGGGGGCGCCATGGAGGCAGCAGCAAAAGGGGCCAAAAAGGCCGGAGGAATGACCATCGGCATTCTGCCGGGCAAAGATAAGAGGGACGCCAATCCCTATATCGATATATCCCTGCCCACTTCCATCGGTTATGCGCGCAATACGATCGTGGCCTGCTCAGCGGACATTGTCGTTGCCTTACCCGGAAGCTTTGGCACCAATTCGGAAATTTGTTATGGGTTGGTCTATGGCCGTCCTGTGATTGACCTTGGTAACTGGAACATAGACGGGATGATTGATGTCAAGAACGTTGCTGAAGCGGAAGAAAAAATCAAAAAGATGATTAAAAAGCTCCAAAACGCTTAAGAAATACCGCAATCTTGCAGTTCCTAAGGAACAGGGGACATAGAAACAGGGTGTACATGCCTGAACTTCCGGAAGTTGAAACCATTGTCCGCGATTTAAACAAATCCATTTTGCGTAAGACATTTTCTGAGGTGGTCGTCCACGATGATTTCCTGCTTCGTCAGAAGGCAGGAGATTTTATCCATCGGCTCATAAATCAGGCCGTTAAAGCGATCACTCGCCGCGGCAAAGCGGTCATCATACATTTAGCATCGGGAGAATTTCTGGTCATTCAATTGATGATGACCGGCCAGCTCATCGCCGAGGGGCCTGAAAATAAACACACCAGGATCAAGTTTGTATTTACTGACGGAGGCGGTCTTTTATACAATGATCAGCGGCGTTTTGGCCAACTGCGCGTGGTTGCTGATTTAAGCGAGATCAAACATTTTAACATATTGGGGCCTGAGCCGTTTTCTAAGGAATTCACCCCTTCCTTTATGCACAAAGCTTTCCGAAAAACACTGCGTCCCATCAAAAATGTGCTGCTTGACCATACCTTTGTGGCCGGGATCGGCAATATTTACGCTTGTGAGGTCCTTTTTCGCAGCCGCACGAGTCCCAAGCGGCCCGCCCGCCGGATCAGCCTGGAAGAGACCAAGACCATTCATTACACCATCAAGGAGGTCCTCAGTGAAGCAATTGACCACCGTGGGTCTTCCGTACGCAATTATCGTGACGGCGCTGGTCAAAAAGGCCGTTTTAATCAGCGGCTAATGGTCTACGCCCGTCAGGGCCAGCCTTGCCTTCGTTGTCAGAAATCAATTGAGCGTATATCCCAGGCGGGCAGGAGCACGTTTTATTGTGGGCGTTGCCAGAAATAAGGACATATTATATAAATTTATGATGTTCGGATTTTACTTTTAATAATTTAGCGGCGATAATAATAAAATCATCCGACTCTAAAGGAACAGGGAATATTGGAAAAAATCCAACAAACATATAAAGTCCTCGTCAATGAAAAACTTTGCCAGCAGTATTGGCGCATGGCTTTTGATGCCCCTGATTTGGCCCGAGAGGTCCAGCCCGGCCAATTTGTGCATATCCGCACCGATGACCAAGGCTTGCAGCCTTTTTTCCGCCGCCCCTTTAGTGTTTACCGTGCTCAAAAATACGTTGAGATTTTTTACGATGTGGTAGGCCCTGGGACCAGGCTTTTGTCCTTAAAGAAAAAAGGAGATGTTATTGATGTCCTTGGGCCTTTAGGTACGCCATTCGAACTGCCTCCGCCGGACACGAAACAGGTAATATTGGTTGCCGGTGGTATCGGCATTGCCCCGATGCTTATTCTTTCTGATATGCTAAAAAAGAAAAGGTATGATCTCGTTTTGCTTTTCGGCGGCCGTGACCGGGGCCATGTTTATCCTATGCAGGAATTTAAGGACAATGGGGTCAAGGTCAATATTGCGACGGATGATGGGTCTGTCGGCGCTAAGGGGCGTGTCAGTGTTTTGTTTGATAAAATTGAAAAAGACCCTTCGCGTACTTTCATATATACATGCGGACCCAATCCCATGATGAAAGCGGTGCAGGCGTTTGCCGGACAGCATGGCATTTTAGGCCAGGCCGCTTGCGAGGAAATCATGGCGTGTGCCCTGGGGGCGTGCCTGGGATGTTCGATCGAGACCAAAAATGGCTTTAAGACCGTTTGTTATGATGGCCCCGCGTTTAAGTTGGATGAGGTGGTGTTTCATTAAGATGAGTTTAAATATATCCGTTAAAATAGCAGACGTAATTTTCAAGAACCCCGTGACCGTGGCTTCGGGCACCTTTGGCCACGCGGAGCGCTATTACAATCTTGAGGAAGTCAAGAGGCTGGGGGCCATTGTCCCCAAGACCGTGACTTTTCATCCGCAGGTAGGCAACCCGCCGGTGCGAATTTTCGAAACACCATCGGGCATGATCAACGCCATCGGCATAGAAAATCCAGGTATCGACGGATTTATCACCCAGAAATTGCCTGGTTTCAGGAGTATCGGAGTACCTTTGATCATCAGCATATTAGGGCACAATGAAGAACAATTTGTCAGCATCATTGAAAAATTAAATACCCAAGAAGGCATCACAGCGGTGGAGTTGAATTTATCCTGCCCCAATCTCAAACATAAAGTATTGGTGGCCCAAGACCCCCAGGCCACGGCACGGTTGGTGGGGAAAATGAAGTCTTTGTCTAAATTTCCCATCATCGCCAAATTGTCCCCCAATGTGACAGACATCGCTGAGATCGCCCAGGCGGCCCAAGAGGGCGGTGCTGACGCTGTGAGTCTGGTCAACACTTTTACAGCCATGGCCATTGACATCAAGACCCGCAAAAGCCGTATCGGTAATTTTACTGGTGGACTGTCAGGGCCGGCCATAAAGCCGATAGCGCTTTACATGGTGCAGAAGGTAGCCAGCCAGGTCAAAATACCGGTCATCGGCATGGGGGGTATCATGACAGCATCAGACGCCCTGGAATTTCTTATTGCCGGCGCTTCGATGGTGGCTGTGGGAACGGCCAATTTTATCAATCCCCGCGCGCCTGTAGATGTTTTGGAAGGGATTGAAACTTTCATGGGTGAGAACGGGATCAGCGATATCCGCGAGATCATCGGAAGTTTAAGAAAATGAAAAACCCTCAACCCGCACAGTTAATACTTGCCTTAGACCTTGAAACTTTTGAAGAGGCCCGTCAACTGATTGATGATGTGGCAGATGTGGTGGAGATGTTTAAAGTCGGCAGCCAGATGTTTACCGCACAGGGTCCTTTTCTCACCCGTTATTTGCAATCAAAAGGAAAAAAAGTTTTTTTGGATTTGAAATTCCATGACATACCTAATACCGTGGCCTCAGCGGTCAAGAGCGCGGTGTCCCTCAGTGTCAGCCCCAATGGCGATCCTGGGTTTTCCCCGCTTTTTATGTTGACGGTACATACTGCTGGCGGCCAGGAAATGCTTGAGGCCGCGGCACAAGCAGCAGGCACACAAGCCAAGGCGTTGGGGGTGGTACGTCCCTTGATCGTCGGAGTCACTGTATTGACCAGTACAGCTAAAGAGGCCAATTTGGAGACCCTGGTGTTGGAGCGCGCGCGATTGGCCCAGAGGGCCGGCTTGGACGGGGTGGTGGCATCTGTTGAAGAAACGGCACTCATCCGTCGAGAATTTGGTCCTGGGTTTTTGATCGTGACCCCGGGCATACGGCCCGCGGAGGCATCATTCAATGATCAGAAGCGGGTGGCAACACCCCAGGCGGCCATTTCACAGGGTAGTAATTTTTTAGTGGTGGGCAGGCCCATTATCCAAGCCCCTTCCCCGCGTACTGCAGCGTTAAGGATTTTAGAGGAGATGAAAAAGGAAGGTTAGTGTCAAAAGGCCCTATGGGGCGACGTCATTAACTAGGCGTCATTGCGAGGAGCGTTTTTTGCGACGCGGCAATCTTGTTAAAAGATCGCTTTGCTTAAAATGACATGGGGGTCACTATGAACCTTTTCATTAAAAAACCGATCAGTCAATTGATTGAAACCGCTGAGTGCGGTGAATATCAATTAAAACGTTCCTTGGGGGCACTAAATTTAGTGTCGTTAGGGATAGGCGCCATTATCGGGGCAGGCCTTTTTTCCCTGACAGGCATTGCCGCGGCTGAAAACGCGGGGCCGGCGGTCGTGCTTTCTTTTGTGGTGGCTGCGGTCGGCTGCACTTTTGCGGGCATGTGCTACAGTGAACTGGCATCCATGATCCCGGTGGCGGGCAGTGCGTACACCTATGCTTACGCAACCATGGGCGAGTTTATCGCTTGGATCATTGGATGGGACCTGGTTTTGGAATATGCGGTGGCCTCGGCTGTTGTGGCGGTGAGTTGGTCAAGGTATGTGGGTTCTTTTTTACATGATTTTGGCATCAATATTCCGCCGCGGTTGGCCGCTTGTCCTTTCGATGTCATTACTTTGCCTGATGGCAGCCATGCGCATGGACTGGTCAATGTACCAGCGATGCTGATCATTGTGCTCATTTCTATTTTGTTGATGCTTGGCATCAAAGAATCAGCCATTGTCAATGACGTGATCGTTATTATCAAATTGGCGGTGGTGTTGACCTTTATCGCCGTGGGTTTTCACTATCTTAAACCAGGTAATTATGTGCCTTTTATACCGCCCAATACCGGCAACTTTGGGGAATTTGGGTTTAGCGGCATCATGCGCGCGGCGGGGATCATTTTCTTTGCCTATATTGGCTTTGACACGGTCTCAACTGCGGCCCAAGAGGCCCATCATCCCCAAAGGGACATCCCGAGGGGCATTATCGGTTCCTTGATAGTTTGTACGGTCCTTTATATCCTGTTTGCCTTTGTATTGACGGGTATGCTGAATTATAAATTGATGCGGGGCGATGCCGCGCCAGTGGCCACGGCCATCAATTTAACGCCGTATCCCTGGCTCCATGTGCTCATCAAGCTTGGGATCATTGGTGGATTTACGTCGGTGATCCTGGTGATGCTTTTAGGCCAGTCACGCATTTTTTATGCCATGTCGCGCGATGGTCTTCTGCCTAAGCTTTTTTCTGACATCCACCCCCAGTGGCGCACCCTATGGCGTTCAAATATTCTTTTCATGTTTTTCGTGAGTTTTTTTGCCGGGTTCTTTCCGATATCAAAATTAGGTAACATGACATCCATAGGGACCTTGTTGGCCTTTATCATCGTTTGCGCGGGAGTCATGATTTTGCGTCACACCCAGCCGGATTTGCCGAGATCTTTTCGTGTCCCTTGTTTTCCGCTTTTTCCATTTTTGGGGATATTGGTATGCCTGGCGATGATGGCCTCATTGGACCCTGAAACCTGGTGGCGTCTATTAATTTGGCTTGCCATCGGCCTGATCATTTATTTTACCTACAGCCGTTTTAACAGTCGGTTGAATAGAAAGACATTGCCCTAGGGGATTTTTCGAATTATAATCTCGGATGTTTATTTATGTCTTAAAATGTCCGGATGGAGTAATAGCTTAGAATTTTGGGCAAGTAGCTCAACTGGTTAGAGCATCTGACTTACATTCAGAAGGCTGAGGGTTCAAGTCCTTCCTTGCCCACCAGTTTTTTCTTTACAAAATATCGAACAAACATTAAGATATCCCTTCATCTACGGGGTCGTGGTGTAGCTGGTTAACACATCAGCTTGTCACGCTGAAGACCGC
>CAYZLU010000093.1:0-8148 GCA_964479285.1 uncultured Planctomycetales bacterium
ATCCATAGCAAGCTGTTCTTGGGCCGGCTTTTGGTTGATTGAAGTAAAATTCTGGGCATGGACAAGGCTGGAAAATAGAAACATAAAACTAACCCCTAAAATGGTCTTTATTGCATGCAAGATTTTGTTAATCGCTGTTTTCATAATTTTCTCCCGATAAGCAGGTTGACATTTATTCAGTAAGAATTTCATGCAATTGACGGATCTGAATGAGGTCATTTTCATCATAAACCCTCCAGCTTCTCCAATTACGAAGGGGCTTTTTGATTTTTCCCATTTTTTCCCATCTCATAATAGTTTTGACGCTAATACCCACCATTTTGGCCACTCCAGTAATAGTCATGTACCTTTTTATTTTACTTGTGATCATATACGGGTTCACCATATTGTAATGTGTTAATCATTTGCAGATTATGATGGCAAAAAAGAAATGAAACAATTGTACCTAGGTATAATGCGACGATATAATTCATTCCAGAATCAACCAGCTGTATAAAAGAATGAATGCTACTGTCCTAGACATACCAGGAGAAGAAGGGACGAAGCGGTGGAAAGACATCAGGGCAAGCCGAATTCCGTCGCAGGTTTTGGGATGGCTTCTAAGCAGATTTAATCGTATTTAAAAGTCTTTTTACGTCATAAGGCTTAGAAATAAACCCACTGACCATCGGTAAAAAACCAAGCTTCTTTATTTCTTTTTCGAGAAATGGTTTACCGGAAATAAGGATTATCTTGCTTTTTAGATTAACCCTCCTTAGTCGTTTCAATAAATCTGTCCCGTTAAGGTTGGGCATTTTCAAATCGAGCAAAATAATGTCAAATGGCATCTTGTTAATGAGTTTTTCTCCTTCCAAACCATCAAAAGCGACCTCGACTTGATAACCTTCAGCTGTCAAGAATTCGACCATTTCTGCAGATAATTCTTTGTCATCATCAATAAGAAGTATCCTTCTTTTCACTAATCTATCTCTTCCTTGGCAAACAAATAGTAACGGTCGTGCCCTGACCTAATTCACTTTTTATATCAAATTCACCATTATGCAGCATGACAATCTGCTGGCAAACCGTAAGGCCAAGTCCCGTGCCCTTGGCCTTAGTGGTAAAGAAAGGCTCCTGGATCCTTTTGAGATCTTCCACAGGAATGCCTACTCCATTGTCCTTAAAATAAATTCCTATTGACGCGCTGACATTCAATTCCAAACCTACCGTTATCAGTCCATTTTTTTCTGCTGTCGCATCAAAAGCATTGTTTAAAATATTGCTAAAAAGCTCCCTCATCAACAATGGATCTGCGTCAATAAGGACATTTGAATTTCCTATTTCTTGCATGAGTCTGAATTTTCGATCACTGTTTCTTTTTTTGATGGTTTCAATACATTCATCAAGAATGTCGGGGATATTAACAACTTCATAATGCGGCATCTTTAATCTTGAACAAAATAAAAGATTGCTAATGATCTGATCGCTCTCAAGTATTTTCTTCTCAATGCTGTCAAGATGCTTATCGATAGGCAAATCCCCTTTTTTTCTGCGTATATTATGCATGGCAATATTAATGGCAGCCAATGGGTTACGAAGTTCATGGGCCACCGTTGCAGCCAAAGTCCCAATGTCCGATAATCGTTTGGATTGGACTAATTCTTCATGGGCGATGTTCATTTTATTTTCCATATCAAACTTATCAATACCTTCTGCGATCAAAGGTGTCAGCTTTTCAATGAACTCAATTTTACTTAAATGTACCATCCCAGGTTTTTCATCAGCCAAGTGGATTGCTGCTATTATTTTACCCTGATTGTAGATAGGAATAATACCCACCGACATAAACCCATTCTTAACCCGGGCTTTAAGGAACTTGATTTTTGCCTTCTTTGAAATACCAGCAACGAACTCCTTTGTATCATCACAACGAAATGCGCCTTTTGCGGTAATCGCCATTAAATATTCCGCTTCTGTTTCGGCCTTTAAAACATCAATATTGAAGATCTCTTTCTCAATAAGTGAAATCCCATTTTCAAGCTCCCAAAATTCCGGCTTAAAGCCTTGGAAAGAACTATAATGATACGGTTCCTTGCCATTAATGACCTGGACCCCCACGCAACGGCAGCGCGACCACTCCATAAGCAATCGAACCAAGCTATCTGAATATTCATTTTGAGAAATTTTCTTATTTAGTAGTTTCAGAAGCTTATTGCTGGCGTAAACGTGCCTCTCACTGGCTTGTCGATCAAATATTTCATGCTTTAATTCTTCATTCTTGCCAATTAATTGGTTCGTTCGTTGGCTGACTTGTAATTCTAAAGATTCATAATATTTTTCAAGCTTTTCTTCCACTTTCCTACGCTCCGTAATATCACGGATATTACATTGAATGACTTTCTTACCATTCACTTCGTAGACATTATTGACGAATTCTACTTGGATCTTATTGCCATCCTTAGTTTCAAGAGGCAAGTCTTCAAAACGTATATATTTTTTGACCTGTAACTCTTTAAAACGGGCCTGTGGGATTCCTTTAAGTGGAAAAATATCCCAAAAATACTTTCTCAACATTTCCTGATGGGAATACCCCAACATTTTTAGCAGAAATGGATTAGCATCATCGATTTTTCCTGTTTGGGCATTTAAAATCGCTATCCCGTCCCGGGCGGTCTCGAAAAGCCTTCTGTAACGGATTTCAAAATTTTGTTGAAAAGAACGCATTAACGTCCCTTTTTCTTTTGGATTTTATTGCGATAAGCGGTAGGTGTAAAATGGACGATTTTCTTGAATTGGCGGCTGAAAGATTCACTATTTTCGTATCCTAATTTCTCAGCGACCTGGTTGACGTTATAATTTAATTTCACCAAGAATTTTTTGGCCCTGTCCATTTGAATATTTAAACGATAATCACTAAAATCAATACCTTCCTGTTGCTTAAAAAGACGGCTCAAATATTTTGGACTTAAGGACACCTCGATCGCAACATCATTTAACCGGATCTTTTTATAACAATTTTTCTCTACGAAATGTTTTACACGTTGGATTTTGGCTTTAATACCGTGGTAATTAAGCTCGTCTAGGCTTTCACCATCTAAAAAACGTTCAACAATATCTTTCAATCTTTTCACATCTATGGGTTTCTCTATGTAATCATCCGCATGACTTTTGAGAGCTTCAATAGCTGTTTCTTTTGAGCTGGTCCCTGTAACAATAATGACCACAAGCTTAGGGTCATTCTTTTTTATCGCGGTTAAAACATCCAGGCCGCTAATCCCTTCCATCATGACATCCAGGATCACAACCCCAATATCATTGACCCGGCGCAGAATATTTAACGCTCCTTCTCCACTTTCAGCTTCCAGGACCTCTTCACCATCAAAAAAATCACGAAGTTCTCTTCTTAATATTTCATCATCATCTACAATAAGAACTTTGTTTCTCATATGGCTCCGAAACCCCTCATAAACCGTCCCCTGAAAAAAATCATAAGACCATTCTAGAGATGGACATAAAACTAATCAATTATACTAGGGTATAATCAAACAAAACTGTAGCCCATTCCCTGAAACACCGTCTGACTACTCAGTGTCCCGGTGGTCTTAATAGTGACTTTGTGAGTGTCGATATTGCCCGCTGTGATGATAAAAATAACGAGAATCGATTTAAATGCCATGATCGGGGAGCTTTATTCTTATTCAACAGCCACTGATAACGGCCATGTAACAGGAGATCAATTGTACCTAACAAAGGCTGGTACGGGCGTTAAAAGCCCGCTAATGGCGCGGGTATATATTATCTACCATCTCTTTTTTAAACTACGACCATCACCGTCATCATCTTTATCCAGCTTTGTAGGATTAGGTTCTATTAAAATCATTTCAATTTTTTCAAGAAGTCGATTAAGATTAAATGGTTTAAACATAACGTGTTTCATGCCAAGTAATTTCATCAAAGGATGTTCCCCTTGCACATAGAACCCTGTAATCAAAATAATGGGAATGGATTCAGTTTTTTCAAAATTTTTAAATTCATTGGCCAGTTGAAGACCTGATTTTGGTGACATTTTGATGTCCAATATCATCAAATCCGGGTCTAACGCGTAAACTCTATCAAAAGCATGGGCACTATCAGATAAAGTCTCAACGTGGTAATTAGAAGACAACGCATCTTTTAATTCCTCTAATAATTCACGATCATCATCAACAATAACGATTTTCGGCAGCCATTTCCCTTTAATTTGCTTTGGTTTGACAGGAAATTGTATCTGGATCTGTTGGTCCAATGCCATAATAATGCTCCTTTTGTTCATCCCTTATTTTAATTTTTAGAAGCCAATTCCACCATCATCTCACCATTTTTACATACCTTTTGCAGACCATTGGTTGTATACTCTCTTGTCAATACATCTTCTGTAATAAATCCTGTCTGTGTGAGCCATCGCAAACTATGGATAATAAATTCTTCCGGTCCATTTATATTCTTCTTAATTTCATATAGATCTGATTTTCCTTTATCATCCAGTAAATCAAGGATCTTTCCTGAAATGATCTCGATATCTACAAACATACGGCCTCCTTTTTGATAACAGATTAAAAACATCATTATCTGATTCTGATAATGATAATATAGAAATATCAAGAATTTGGTATGATGTTTTTCCAATAAATCAGGGCTTTTTCCCACTAAATCCTGTTATTTTCAAATTTTAAGACTTGTTGACCTTTGAAACCGTCCCGAAACCTGCGACGAAAAACAGAGGCGCAGCAAATGATGGCTTCTAGGGTTTGGGAGATCGATTATCCGCTTTTTGGGCAAAGTGGATGAGTTCGGTCAGGGTCTTTGCCTGCATCTTGTACATGACCCGGCTGCGGTGGATTTTGATTGTCTGGATTGTAATCTTCCGCTTTGCGGCAATTTGTTTATTCAACATTCCTTGGGTCACTAATCGGAAAACTTCCAGTTCTCTTGGAGAAAGTGTATTAATATGCCCCTTGATATTGGCTATTTCAGTTTGTCGTTTAATTTCGGCCTTGTTTTTAACAATGGCGATCTCAATGGCACTGAGCAAGTTTTCTTCAGTGAATGGCTTAGGCAAAAAATCTATCGCCCCTGCTTTCATGGCGCGCACACCCATGGAAATAGTCCCAAAAGAAGTTATAAAAATAATAGGTATGTTCAGTTGTCTATCTGTCATGACATTCTGAAGGACAATCCCACTCATGCTGGGCATGCGGACGTCCAAAACCAGGCACGAGGGCACTTTAAGATGCTTAAAAGCCAAAAACTCTGTTGCGCGGGTGAATGTTTCAACTCTAAAACCATGTTGTTTTAACAATAATTTTAAAGCCCTACACACAGAGACATCATCATCAACAACATAGGTAATCTGCCTGCGGTTGTTCATAAAAGAATATTTTCCACTTTATCATCTGGTCCTAAATATACTCTCCGCAGGTAATTCAGGCACTGGGTTCTCTTCTCCGCTTTCCATTAAACAAGAGGCATCCACTAAACCAGCCTCAACCAGCACCTGAATACTTTGTTTAAATGTATGCATTTGCTCGCGCATCCCAGTTGCCATGTAGCCGCGAATTTCTTGGATCCGCTGCTCACGGATAATATTGCGGATCGCCTGGGTGGCAATGAGTATCTCCGTTGCGACTACCATCCCGTTTCCATCGATCTTTTTATACAGGCGCTGGGAGCAGACAGCCTGCAGAGATTGGGCCAATTGAACGCGGATCAAGTTCTGCCTGCCTACGTCAAAAACATCCAACAAGCGCGTTATCGCTTGTATAGCTGTGCCGCTGTGCAAAGTCCCCACAACAAGATGTCCTGTCTCGGCTGCACGAATGGCCAGCGTAACGCTTTCAAGATCACGCAGTTCCCCAACAACAATGACATCAGGATTTTCCCGTAAAGCGCTCTTTAATCCTTCGCTAAAAGAAGCTGTATGCCAGCCGACTTCGCGTTGATGGATCAGCGAACGTTGAGGAGTAATTAAATATTCCACGGGGTCTTCAATGGTGACAATATGCCGCTCTTCTTCTTGATTAATTTGATTGATAAAAGAGGCCATGGTCGTTGACTTACCGCTGCCGGCCGGGCCAGTGATCAGGACTAATCCGCGTTTTAAGTGGAGAAATTCTTCAAAGACCGGGGGTAGGCCAAGTTCTCTCATGGCGGGAATTTTATAGGGGATCGGCCGGATCGCGATCGTCATCCCCATTTGATGCCTGAAGATATTCAGCCGAAAACGGGAACATCCGGGGACATCCAATCCTATATCTACTTCCTGACCGTTTTGGTACATTGATAACTTTTGCGGCGGCAGGATGGCATTGACGATTTTAAATAATCCTTGCGTAGTCACAACATTTTCCATCAACCGTTTGAAAGTTCCATATATTTTTAAGGTCGGTTGTTTACCATCTGAAAGGAAGAGATCAGAAGCATGCAAACGCACTGCCTCCCATAACCAGACAAGCAGTCCACATTCCTCTAACTGCTCTAGATACAATTTTGTTTTCAACTGGTCAACGGATAATACAGACAGACCTGTAAACTCCTCATCTTCTAAAGTGCACAAAGAGCAAAGGTCTGTTTGTTGGTCTTCCATGGCAGCTTTTCCTGTATACTTCTAATTATTAAAACTTCATCAATCATTGCTCTATTGCTCATCTGTGGAAATCACGGGCGACCGCAGATGAACCTTGATCATCCTTGATGGCTTGCCGCACTGCTTAATTGGCAAGAGGCACCGTAACCACGGTAAAACCACCCGAAGGTATTTGCCTAAAATACGTATTCTCACCGTAGTAATATGTATTTCCTTGGACTACTACCGTTGTATAGCCTGGCGGCAAAGAAGCAACGAGAACACCAGTGGAAAAAACAGGAGAAGGGATTCCCCAACCGAACCAACCATTCCTGTTCCAATTACCATTGTGATAATAATGCCTGTTCCCGCGGCCATGGCTTTGACCTTGTGCTCGAGAATCTCTATTGATAGTACCTGCGTTACCGCCGTTGCGTCCTTCTTGATGTCCTTGCGCAAATACCCTTGGGACTAACAATGCCATTCCCATCGAAAACATTAAAACAGTTTTAAACTTTAAAATTTTTTTTAACATTTTTATCTCCTTTTAGAATTCAATTTCCTATTGAACGGTGCGCCTAATAGAATCTGCCATATCACGGCCTGATGATTTCAAATCATGCCCTGCATCTTGAACAGTTGTTTTTAAATCCCTTCCTGTATTTCTAAAAAGCGGGCGGCCACTGGCAAAAACCCAAATAAAGAAAATGACCAACAACAAGGTAAGAATCCCTATTTGACCATTTTCCCATGACAGGTTATCTGATGTACTCATTTGTCCTCCCTGATAGTAGGGCGATGCGATCATTCTTAGTGACGAGATCTGCCTTGGCGAATTGCGCCATCATTTCATTCAAAGATTTTAATTTAGAAAGTTTGACATTGTCCTGCTCAAACCTAACCTCGCACCCTGTTTTATCTTTGATGATCCTTTCAATGCTTGCCAAACTGGTGTGCTTAGGATCGAATTTTACTTCTTTGATGTTCTTAAGATCCAAAGATCCTATCCGTGTTCTTTCTGGTAGATAAATCGTCCCATTGCTAAAATCAACGGCAAAGGCAATAACGCCTGGAATAATACCAAACAATAGGCCAATACCATCCAAAACCGCGACTCCTGCATCTATGCTTCCGCCCCTTTGCCCTCTGCGTTCAGGATACATAAGGGTCCCACAACCCATCAATTGCACCGTGAAAATAGCACAGACAAACAAACGTAAAGCGTTATCTAATGTTTTGGTCATAATCCCCTCCAGCGTTAAAAAAACTATATTTCTTGTTCGACTGCTTTCCCAATATCTGGGGTGTGCGTGTCGATTTTCCCTTTTATCAAATCTTCTTTGGTTTTTTCGGCCAATAAACCATACTTTTTCTGGATCTTCCCTAGATCTTCGTCTGTTAATTTCTCAATGTCCATCATTTCATTATGAGCACCTTTGGTGGCACGGATGATTTCGTCGAGTTTCAACTGTATTGCAATGGTATGACGATTTTGGCTGTTTTGAACGATAAAAAGCATGATGATTGAAATGACCGCAGAGGACGTATCAATCATCAGATACCATATC
>CAYZLU010000094.1:0-8132 GCA_964479285.1 uncultured Planctomycetales bacterium
CCTCGTTAGTGCCGTTGATTAACCATGCAGATGCACATCTATACCTGAATCATGGCCATGCTCGTCATGGTGTTCATGGTGCTCAGGGTGGTCATAATGGCCCCTGTGATCTCGATCCACAAAGAAACAGCCAGTTAGTTGAACGGTTAACGCAATAGCGAATAATATTTGTACCGTTTTTTTAAGCATTTTTGATTACCTTTCATAATTTAATCCATTCCCAAAATCGCTGCTGACGGTAACTCCGATACGACTACCTACACCGCCAGCAGCAAAATCACACCTTTGTTTCAAAACTAAGGATTGATAATTGTCATATTGTTTATGACATTTGTTACTCCATTGATATTACTGGCTACCTTGGTGGCCATGTCTTTTCCGGCCCCACTGGTGGCATTTCCGCTTAAGGTGACTATCCCGTTATTTGTTTCAACGCCGGTCTTAAAGGCACTGGTTGAATGGTGCGTTAGAAAAGCCATCTTGACCTGGGCTGTGATCGACGCGTCGTCGACTTTATTGTCTTTGTTCTGATCTGGTTTGCTCCCAGATTCAGCAATGGTCATTTGATTATCGATGCCCTTGATGCCATCAATGTCTTTAGCGTATTCGCCGGTCAAGTCTTTTTGGGCCTGGCTATCTGCTTGGCCTTTCAAAGTTACAACCCCATCGGTGACATATACCTCAGTATTGACAGCGCTCACGTTACGATTGAATAACAAAGCGCCCTTGACCTTCATACTAAGCCAACCATCTGAATTTTCAGGAGGTTGTTGGCCATTAATTGTTAATTGATTATCTACACTTTTGACCCCAGGAAGACTCTCCACTGTATTTTGGGCCAATGATTTATGGGACTCTTCGCTCACTGTCCCTGTCAAGGTCACAACACCATCATTAGATATTGTTTTGATTGAATCATCTTTAAGGTAGGTCTTATACACATACGAATCTTTGGCAGATGATTGAATACGATCATCTGTCTCAGAAGCGCGCACAGATGAATTAGATAGCAGCACTGCTGCCATAATTGCAATAACTAAACTCAAATAATTTCCCTTCATAGAACACTCCTTTTTTTGGTCATTTCAGTTTACCCTCTTGATGCCATCATTTTGAACCTACGCAGAAACTCTCCTGCCAAAGATAAATGAAACTACCGCTAACACTAAAAATACAAAAAACAGGATCTTAGCGATATCAATGGCGGAACCTGCAATGTTGGTGAATCCCAGCACTGCTGCGACAATTGCAATGACAAAAAATGTAACGGCCCAATTCAACATAGAACACTCCTTTCTTAAAAATCAAACTACAACTATAATTTCTATTGACTCGTATGTGGGTATTCTAGTGATGGATCAGAATGGATCAATTGTACCGAGGTATAATCAAGGAAAGGTCTAACTATTTCATTAGAACGCCAGATTGATCAAATTGACCAACTCTTGATCATTAAATGGCTTCTGCAAGGAACCCAAGGCCCCTGCTTTTAAAGCCCGCTCTTTAAAGCCTTCATCTTTATCCGCCGTGATTATAATGACCGGACGATCAGACCCTGAATCGTCAAGTTTCTTTTTTGCCTCCCAACCATTTAAGCCCGGCATATGAATATCCAGGATCAAACACCCCGGGGTGCTATTAGGCACCAGACTAAAGAATTTCTTTGTGGAAGAAAAAGTTTCTACGGCAAACCCGTATGTCATCATGAGTAATTTAAGAGCGCGGCACACTGATTCATCATCATCCACAATAAAAATTTGCCTTTCGTTGAACGTCATTTATTCACACCCCTTACTTTAAATCACTCACCAGTCGGACGAGATGGCCTCGTTGCTCTGTGTAGGCCTGCAGGATTGGCCCCAAAATTATACGTCATGCTTAAAAAGGCCCCTCTTTTTTGGTATGAACGTTGTCCATGATCCGGCCAGGTGGTAAAAAAATTACTTGTTACTGAAAGTAGCCAATTATCCGTGAAACGATAGTTGAGGCTTGCCTCGGCATAAAATGTCGGGTGGTCTGATTCTTCAACATAGACATTGGGCTTACGCTGGAATTCATAACCACCTGAAATCTTAGTTTCAATGGACAGTTTCTTGGTAAGGTCTACACTCGTGTCCACACCCAATGTATGGGAAAGAAGTGAACGTGGATCAAAATAGCCATGTGTCAAATCTGGATCAGCCCAATTGGAGTAATAGTAATTGTAATAAAGCTTGATAAAAGGGACCTGTGAAAGGCGGTACTCAGCTGTCCCGAAAACCTGGTCCTGCCTGTTATTGTCACTAAAATAGCTTCGTTTATATTTTAAATTTAAGAACCAGTAACGATCTGGCCTAAAATCCACCGAAAGAGATGGACTATTGGTGATAATTTTGTCAAGAATCGCATCATTGTCCTCAAAAGTCTCTCGATCATAGGCAAGGTCGAAACGCCAATAATCATCCGGTTTATAAGTAACCCAAGTATTGGTCGTAAACGGATTGAAATCAACCTTATCAAAACTCGATTCGTACAAAAACGTGTGAAATTCGTAAGTATCCCCAAGAATCCTATATAGACCTAGCCCCGTGCGATTTACAGATAAAGTCGATTCATCAGAACTTTTTTTACGTAGAACTTGGTTCTCATATACAGCATTAAGAGACGTGGAATAATCCAATGGCACTCCTGTGCTTACTCCGCCGGTAGAGATCGTTTGAGGGGTGCTATCATTGGTAAAACCACCATACGGCCTGACAAATGGATGCTGTGAATTTTTAATCTGATCATACAAATCCTGGGCCTCTTTACGGTCAGGACATAGTTTCAAAAGTTCTCTGATTTTCTCAACCGCCCGCGTGTCATCCCCTAACCTATGATAAGCAAAGGCCATTCCCTCAATTTCATCCGGATTATTGGGATAACGATTCTGTATTTCCTTATACCGGACCATTCCTTTGCGAAAATATCCTTGCCATACCAAAATCTTGGCCTGAGAATTAAGTGCATCAAGATTGTCAGGATATTTATCAAGGACCTTCTGATAAAGCGCGTAAGATTCTTCGAGTTTATCTTGAAGACTTAATATATTTGCCTTGCCAAGAAGCGCATCAATGTTGTCAGGCCAACGACCAAGAATAGTGTCATATATTTGTAGTGCTTCGTTTTTCTGACCGTTCCAGAAAAGAGCTTCAGCCAACCCTAAAAGCATCCGCAGGTCTTCAACTCCCAACGCAATGCCTTCCCGGTATACTGCTATGGCCTTAGGTATTTGACCGTTCCATTTATACTGTTCAGCCAACTCCCGAAGGACTTCGGTGGAACGCTCAGGATGCATCGAACGGACTTCTTCAAAGAGCTTTATGGCCTCCCCATGCTTATTCGCGTAAGTATATACGCGCGCCCACTCTATCGTCAAACCTGTATTTTTATGTAGTCCTTCACTAATGTTCATATATACCTTAAGCGCCTTATCATACGACTTTTGCTCTACGAGCTGGCGTGCTTTACTCAATTCTTCATTAAACGAATCTTCTGCGAAAACATTTGCAATAAAACACATGCTGATAAACAGCGATAATAGAATATATTTATTTTTATTTATCATTTCTTCCTCTGTGAAATTACCCATTCTTTATGTCCTAAAAGCTCATCCCTGATGGCAACCATCTGTATCATTTTCTTGTATACAGTAAACCAGAATGCGCAAAAGGCATAATAGAGGTATCTCCCAGCAGGAGCTCTGGGAAGAGACGCATTTTTATACGATACCAATGATTCAAATGGCCCGCTAAGTATCACAAAGAACAAGGCGAACCAAATAAAACCGTTCATGGGCAGCTCTACTCTGCCCTTTATTAACCAAAACGCAAAGACTGCTGGAAAAAGGAAGTAGCTCATAATATTGTCAATCACACCCAACATCAAAAGCGTGGTCCACATAAATTTCTGAAAAAAATTGAGAAATTTGTTCTTCAAAATGGCCCTCTGGTATCGAAGCGAACACTGGAACCAACCCTGCGCCCATCGCTTCCTTTGAAACCAGAGGCCAGTGAGCGTATCAGGGGCCAATTCAGTAGAGATGATGCTGCGGTCATGGACAATGCGTTTTCCCTGAAGTATGGCGCGCAGGGTCGTGTCTATATCTTCCGTCAGCCTTTTCGACTTAAACTTCAATTTTTTTATGACAGAGCCCCTCCAGTAGCCATTTGCTCCGCCAAAAATGGCAGAATCAAAAAGCTTAGACTTAGCGTAATGGCTGACTCCGTAAACAGCTTCAAACTCCACTTCTATAAGCGCGGTGACAGCGTTCTCCTTGCCGTTTCGAATTTTACACCTGCCTTGCACTGCGGCATATCCCTCATCCAGCCAACGCCAGGCACGCTTTAGGCAATCTACGGCCACCAGATGATCAGCATCCAGCAATACAATCATCTCACCGGAGGAGATCTCGAGGGCGTAATTCAAGTTCTCACTCTTGCTTTTTGAGTTGTAAGCATTCGCCAATATGAGTTCAGGCCACTTATATGCAAGCCCCCTCAAACGCGGCTCTATACCCTCCATATGCGGGGTGTTATAGGCCAGGATCACCTCAATCCCCCCCTCTGGACGATGGATGCACTCTAGAATATTCAAAAGTGTTTCCTCGATAACATCAACTTCATTGGGAAGATATGCACTAATGATAAATGTTGTTTTAGGTACAGGGATGTGCTTTGCGGTTGGCAATTCCTTGAACATTCTCCGCCTGAAGGCGATGAATGAATACATATACGACAATGCAGCCTGGTATATCAATAACCATACAAGAAAATAATAGGTATACTTTAAGAAATCCGGCTGGCACAAGCCAATCAGATAAAAAATAAAAGTTGGCAATATTATTAAAACAAACAGGACCTCAAAAATCTTGTCCCATTCTATCGCCCACTTCTTTATATCCATTTTTTACATCTCCAGCATTGTCAATATTTTCTTACCTAAAGCAGCGTGGCGCACTTCGTCATCAACAATGCCCGAAAATATTTTACGTTGGCTAATATCTTCGCCCAATCCTGATAAATCTGAATATAGAGCAAAACCATTTCTATCGACTTCCTGCAACTGCCGTATTCTTGCTATTAAAGTCTTCCTGTCCATAACAACTCCGATCGTATTATAGTCTTTGATATTATTTCCTTGTGGCGAAGTGTGTCTGCCTTAATGCCATGGAGAATGCTTTCTATACCTAGGCGTATCTCTGTCGACAGATCATGAGGTAGGCACATGGGCTGGCAGAGGTCGATTAATTTACCAGTCATTTCCCCCTCCATCATGTAAGCACGTTTTAACTTATCTAAATATCCTTTCTTGTCCATATCTCCGGCTCCTTTAGTTTGGTAAAACAATCTTCACTTCAAAGCATTATAAAAACATCTTCGATGAACTCAATTGTACCCTGGTATAACAATGGAAACAGCGACGGATGGTTATTCTGTTGTGGGGGTGATGCCTGCTTTTTGAGCAAGGCGGATGAGTTCTGTTACGGTCTTGGCCTGCATCTTTTGCATGACCCGGGCTCGGTGGACCTTGATGGTTTGCAGGGAAGTTCCCCGCTTTGAAGCGATATTTTTATTCATCATGCCCTGGGCCACGAAAATAAAAACTTCCAGTTCTCTTGGAGACAAGGTCTTGATACGTCCCTTAATCTTTACTATTTCGGCTTCTTTTTTATTCTGGATTTTGCTTTTTGAGATGGCCATTGTGATGGCTTCGAGTAATTTCTTTTCAGTAAAAGGCTTGGGCAAAAAATCAATAGCTCCAGCCTTGATCGCTTTGACACTCATTGGAATATCCCCATATCCGGTAATAAAAATGATAGGAGTAATGATTCCACGTTGGGCCATCACCTCCTGAAGGGCAAACCCGTTGATATTCGGCAAGCGGATGTCCAAAACCAGGCAAGATTGTACCTTGGGATGCTTGAAAGCCAAGAATTCTTCTGCACGTGTAAACGTCTTAACACTAAATCCATTTGAATTTAACAATAAGGAAAGGGCTTTGCAAATCGAGACATCATCATCAACGACATAAATGACAGGGTTATTAGCACTCATTGGTTACTCTTCATATTAATGGGAATGGTGAAACAAAAAGTCGCACCGTGATTTGGATTATTCTCTGCCTCCAGATGACCGCCATGCGCCTCCACAATGGACCGGCTAATAGAAAGCCCCATCCCCAGACCATCCAGCTTGCTTGTAAAAAAATGTGCAAAAAGTTTTTTCATGTTTTCCTCTGGAATGCCACATCCAGAATCCTTGACCTGCACCATAATTGTGTCAGTATTCTTGAGGAATGTTCTAATTAACAGTTCTCGAGAATCTTTATTCTCTTCCATCGCCTCCAAACTGTTACTAATAAGATTCAAAAGTACTTGTTGTAATTGTATCCGATCACCCTGGATCATGGGGAGATCACTCCCAAGCTCAAGTCTAATAACTTTATTCTTTGCAACGATATGAGGCATAATAAGCGTGACCGTATCGTTGGTCAGAAAATTCATATCAAGGGTCTCGAAGGCAGGTTTGTTCTTTTTTAACAATGATCGTAGCCGCCGGATAACCTCAGCTGCCCGTTGGTCATCATTAATAATGTACTGCAGGATTTTCCGCAGTTGGGGCTCCCTGTCTTTTAACATACGCTGGGCCGCTTGGGCATAAGAAAGGATGGCAGTCAAAGGTTGGCTGATTTCATGGGCCAAAGAAGAAACAAATTCAGCGAGCTTCCCCACCCTCGTCACATGCAAAAGCTCTTCGCGTTGTTCCTCAATCTCTAAATCGCGCTGCTTCATCAATGTAGTATCAGTTTTAGTCCCCACGTAATGAGTAATGACGCCCTTGCTATCGCGTATCGGGGCAATGCGCAATAAACACCAATACTTTTCGCCGTTCTTTTTAAAATTTAGCATCTCTCCATGAAAAGATTTTCCTTGGCGCAGGGTTTGTTTTATTTCTTCAGACACACGCAAGTTGCCATCCACCCCATAGACCAAGAAATAACCCTTTCCAATGACCTCACTTTTTGTATACCCGGTAAGACTATAAAAAGACGAATTAGCATAGATGATAGGAAAATCAGGTTGTTTGGTATCAATAATAAAAATACCATCCATTGTCGATTCCATCGCTTTTGTCCGGATATGTATTTGTTCTTCAGCGAGTTTTTCACGATTCGCCCCTAATTTTTCTCTATCAGCCCCTTGTCTTAATTGACCACTCCTTGTTTCCAGCTCATCCGATTGCTGGCGAATTTTTTCTTCCAGATTGTTACGGGTCACTTTTTTTAATGGCCGTCTTTCAGTTTTCTTTTGTATGCCGTTAATCAGTTTCTTTTTCATTTATAGTCTCTGATTATTTCTTTGAAGAGATATTAATTAAATCAACCAGGGTCTGTCCATTGACAGGCTTTTGCAAAAACCCCACAGCCCCTGCTTTTAAAGCACGAGCTGTAGCGTCGTCCTTTTTCTCGGCAGAAATAAAAATGACCGGACGGGGCGATCCAGAAGCAAGGATCCGTTTCAGGACTTCCCACCCGTCTAATCCAGGCATATGAATATCGAGAAGCAAACAACCAGGTTCATCGCGAGCTACTGTATCGAAAAAGATTTGCGCGGAATTAAATGTTTTAACTTCAAAATCATACGTCATCAAAAGAGTTTTGAGCGCGCGACATACTGATTCATCGTCATCCATAATATAGATATTTGATGGCATTGTATTCCTTAATCTGCACAGGTTAAATGCAAGAGATAATCAAGAATTTGATCGATACTGAGTTTTAGTTATTATGATATGTTAAAAAGATAAGGCAATTGTACCTAGGTATAATAGACTTTAAATCCAGCCCATTCAAGGGCTAATTCTTGAAGCCTTGGCGACTCAGCAGTTTACGCCTGTCTTACGATAAAACGTGTCAGTCCTACTAAAGCCACTGCACCGACAACTGCCATAAGAAACATTCCAAGCGAACTACCGATAGATAGACCTAACACTTGTGCTATCCACCCACCAAACATGGCTCCCACAATCCCGATAACGATGTCTCCCAAAATACCAAAACCCCTGCCTCTGATGATAAGTCCCGCCACCCACCCTATCACCCCACCGATAAAA
>CAYZLU010000095.1:0-6329 GCA_964479285.1 uncultured Planctomycetales bacterium
ATATCTGCATTTGATCTGCGAAGAAATAGCTGCAGCATTGAATTTAAACGAGCTTTCTGCCGTAAAAGAAGTGCTGGATCTTGTCCAAAATTTTGACCCCGTTGGTATAGCCACTAAAAATATCAAAGAATGCCTGATAGTACAGCTACAAAACCGCCCTTCATCTTATCAGGATTTGGCCATAAATATTGTTGAAAACTATTTAGACTATTTGGGCAACAAGCGATATGCCGCTTTGGCCAAAAGATTGTCTGTTTCCCTGGGTGAAATCAATGCGGCAGTTGGTTTAATTACCTCACTTGAACCCAAGCCTGCCCGTAATTATAACCCTATTGACCCAAGTATTTACATTGAACCTGATATTTACCTCCGTAAAAACCCCCAAGGACAATATGTCATTGAAGCAAATAAAAACGGCCTGCCTGTCCTCAGGGTAAGTAAAACATACTGTAATTTACTTGACCAAGCGAATATCCTAAAAAAAGACCGCCAGTTTATCAAAGAAAAAATCAATGATGCCATTAATTTTATAAAAAATCTTCATCAACGTGCAGA
This sequence comes from uncultured Planctomycetales bacterium, assembly GCA_964479285.1. Taxonomy (GTDB): domain Bacteria; phylum Omnitrophota; class Gorgyraeia; order Zapsychrales; family Fredricksoniimonadaceae; genus JABDGZ01. The sequence continues at coordinate 556 of CAYZLU010000095.1, forward strand.
CACCTTGACGGCCATCAGTCGGTATATATTAGACCGTCAAAAAGAGTTTTTCGATGGCGAAGACTGCACCCTTACTCCAATGACGCTCAAAGATGTGGCAGAACATCTGGAAAGATGTGAATCGACAATTTCCAGGGCCATCAGCAACAAATACATGGATACGCCCAAGGGGATTTTTCCTTTAAAATTCTTTTTTAGCAATAATGCTGCCCGTGGGTGTAATAAAAATATTTCAGCACATAATATCAAACAAGAATTGGCCCAATTGATTGACGAAGAAAACAAACAATCCCCCCTTTCGGACCAGGACATTCAGAACTATTTTAATTCGAAAGGTCTGGGTCTGGCCCGCAGGACAATTACTAAATACCGCCAAAAAATGGACATCCCTTCCTCACATTTAAGAAGATAATTAAAAAATTACAAGCTACGAGGTTCTTGAGAAAGACACCTGAAAAAGAATCATTTATGGATAAGAAAAATGGCGATGTCCGAAAGAAGGTTGCGGGCAAACATGATCTCACCTTTGGTGTCAAAGGCGCATTCCCTGTCAATATTGATGGAGCGTTCAGAACAGAAATCACGAAAGTCTTTAATACTTAAAAAACGCAAATTTGGCGTATTATACCACTTATAAGGCAGGCCTTTGGTGACAGGAACGCGGCCCAAGAAAAAAATCTGCAAGCGTGCACTTAAATTACAAAAGTTAGGGATACCGACAATGGCTTTCTTGCCGACCCTTAGGGCTTCAGCAATCACCTTTTCCGGGTTTAAAACCTCCTGCAGACTTTCATTAAGGATCACATAATCAAAACGCTTGTCCGTATAATCCGCAAGACCTGAATCAATGTCCCCATGGGAAACAGTGACCCCGCGTTCTACACATTTATAAATTTCCTTCTCATCGATTTCAATACCTGCAGCACGGCAATTCTTTTGTTTCATCAACAAAGACAAGAGCTCTCCATCACCACAGCCCAAATCCAGAACGCGGCTGTTGGGCTCTATCATTTCCAAAATATATTTGTGGTCGATACGCATTAATCAACACCTTCAGCCACATTGCATAAAAAATGTGACACTAGTTTTGACTGGCCGTCTATTTCCACCAAAAATGAATCATGGCCATAGTTCGTATCGATCTCAATGAATGAGACATCAACGTCATTGGCCTTCATGGCCCTGACGATGTCTTTGGATTGGTAGGACGGGTACAGCCAATCAGATGTAAAAGTGATTATTAAAAACCTAGTTTTTACATTCTTAAAGGCCCCCAGTAAATCACTGTCTTCTGAAAGGTCAAAATAATCCAGGGCTTTGGACAGATACAAATAGCTGTTGGCATCGAAGCGCTGGACAAAGCTTGCTCCCCGGTATTTGAGATAAGATTCCACCTCAAAATCATGGGAAAAATCATAACCAACTTTTTCCTTGCCCTGCAATTTCCTGCCGAATTTTTCTTCCATGGACCGTTCAGACATATAGGTGATATGCCCGATCATGCGTGAAACCGACATCCCCTGCGCCGGCAATTCCTTTCCGTAATAATCCCCTTTATTCCAATGCGGATCAGACATGATCGCCTGGCGGGCAACTTCATGCAAGGCGATTTGTTGGGCCGTATGTTTATAATTAGTAGCGATCAGGATCGCTGATTGGAGCGTGTCAGGAAACCTTACGGACCATTCGAGCGCCATCAAACCACCCATGGAACCGCCTGAAGCAGCCAATAATTTTTTGATCCCAAGGTGGTCGATCAAATATTTCTGGGAAATCACCATGTCTTCAATAGTGATGACTGGAAAATTTAAGCCGTACGGTTTACCGGTGGCTGGGTTTATTGAAGAAGGACCGGTGGAACCTTTGCATCCACCTAAAACATTGGCACAGATAATAAAGTATTTATCCGTATCAAAAGCTTTGCCAGGACCAATCATAGGGTCCCACCAGCCGGGGTTCTTGGCATCTTTATGCCAGCCTGCCGCGTGGGCATCCCCTGTCAGGGCGTGAAAAATTAAAATAGCGTTGCTTTTTTCAGCGTTCAATTTGCCGTAGGTTTCATAAGCCAGTGTCACAGGGCCGAATTTGACACCGCTTTTTAAAACCAATTGATTGGGCGCCTGCGCAAATGTAAAATACTGGGTTTCGATGTATTGAGGAGACATTGGTTTTTTAATTTTGTTGAAATTGCGAGATACCGCGAATGTCCGCCATGATGACCTTCACGTCACTCGCAGTGATACCCTTAAGCATAGCGAAACATGGCCTCGATGGTCTTTAGCGCCCGCAGGCGGGTGGGCTCATCTAACATGACCCTGTCCTTGGCACAAGGATTTTTAAGGGCCCTTAGGATATCTCCAAGCGTATTGGATTTCATAAATTTGCACATGGTGCAGGAACCCACCAATTGCTTATCAGGAAATTCTGACTGCAGGCGGGCGGAAAGCCCACATTCGGTCAGCATCAAAAATTGTTTTGAAGCAGTTTCCTTCATATAACCCAGCATCTGTTCTGTACTGCCGACAAAATCGGAATTGTCAATGATGGCAGAATTGCATTCCGGATGGCTGACAATTTTGGCATCAGGATACTCAAGCCTCACTTTAAGTATATCATCCATGCCGTATTCTTCGTGGACATAGCAGGTGCCTGTATAAAATTTAATGTCTTTATTTATACCTTGTCGTTCCATATAATTCTTTAAATTCTGGCCCATCAGCTTATCCGGCAAAAAATAAATCTTGTTATTGGGTATGTCTTTGGCCACTTTGTAGACATTTGCGGAAGTGACGGTGACATCGCACTCTGCCTTGACCTGGGCAGTCGTATTGATATAACAAATAAATGTGTGGTCTGGATACTGACGGCGTAATTCCCTTACGGTATCCGCCTGGATTGAATCTGCCAGCGAACAACCGTCCAAGACAGCAGGGACCAGCACCTCTTTTTCAGGATTAAGGATTTTAGCAGTCTCCCCCATAAACCGGACCGCCACAAAAACAATTGTTGAAGCTTTGGCCGTTAAAGCATCACGGCTTAATTTATAGGAATCACCGACAAAATCTGATACACCGTAGATGATTTCCGGGCTGATATACGAATGTGCCAGGATAACGGCATTTTTTTCTTCCTTCAACTCATTGATCTCGTTGATGATGGGGACTAATTCCTCACACTTTTTTAAGGAATACTGGCACACAGAAGCCCCTAGCTTGATATTTTTAAGCTTTTCGTAAAGCTGGGGAGCTGTCATTTGGGTCTTTAACATAATAGATAAATATATACCTAATCGATAAATTTATCAAGAAAAGGTTGGGATTGGATAAAAAAACATGCCCTTCCCGTAAGGGAAAGGCATGCCAGAGATGATTATTGACGATGGTTTTCTTATATATCCTAAGGCGTTGCGCTTACTTGCACAGAATTATTACTCTGCTCACTCGAATTAAACGCTGAGACGACATAATAATAAGTGGTCCCATGCTTCACCAAGGTATCCGTATAAGTCGTAGAAACGGCCATGGCAAATGTGGTGAATGTTCCTTGGGGATTGGTTGCCTTGCTTACATAGTATGATGCGGCCCCTATGGTTGGAGACCATGTCAATACCACCTGTGTATTCTTTACGGTAGCGCTAAGACCAACAGGTGCTGATAGCGAAGAAACAGGAGTAGCACTGACATGCAAAGAATTAGGGCTTTCTCCAACAGAATTCACAGCTGAAACCACGTAGTAATACATGGTATTATTACTGACCAAATTGTCAGTATAGATTGAATTTGTCAGAGAACTGACGAGTGTTTTATACGGCCCACCAAATACCGCAGATCTTTTAACATTGTAAGACGAAGCTCCCCAGCTCCCAGTCCACGATAATCTCACATTGGCATTGCCTGGTGTGATTATTAAAGAGGTGGGTGCTGATGGCGCCGATGAAGCAAACGGTGTGGCGCTGACTTGCGCGGAATTCGGGCCCTGCCCTCCGGCATTTAATGCTGAAATAACATAATAATAAGTGGTACCATTGGTCACCAGGGTATCTGTATAGGTCGTAGAAACGGCCAAAGCGAATGTGGTGAATGGTCCTTGAGGATTAGTTACCTTGCTTACATAATATGATGTTGCTCCTGGGGTGGCTGTCCATGATAATTTGACACTGACATTGCCTGCAACAGCAGTCAAACCTGTCGGGGCTGGCAAGGTTGGACGCGGGCTTAACATCACATTCACCCCAATGTCGGTGTCTGGCGTGACATTGCAAGTAACATTGCCACTGGCACAGCCCGGGATACCCCAATTACTGACAAAAGAATTATTGATAGATGAAAAAATTAAAGTGACTGGTTGGTTTAAAGGAAAGGTGGCTGAACAACCATCGTGGATCGATGTTGAAGCACAATTAATCCCAGCAGGCATGCTTGTGAATGTTCCCGCTGCACCATTATTGCTGTTTAAATACAATGTCAATTGGGCACTCATTGGGCGAGCTGGATAGTTAGGATTAACACCGATTGCCCTTAAAGTATCAAGATCTGAAGAAGACATTGGGATTGATTTTAGAATATTGGTATCATCCCAGTTAACGCCTGCATTACTAAATTGGCTTACCCTATCCCAATTAATACCTTGATGGCTCATTGTTGATAAATTGGTCCAGTTGACACCACCACATAATGTGCCAATATTGGTCCAATTTATTTTCTCTTTGCTTAAATTTGACAGATCTTTCCAAAGAATGCCTGAAGTGGTTGCCATAGACCAATACGTCCAATTAACTCCATACTTTATTATAGGGTTAATTGAAGTCCAATCTATCCCCACTTTACTGAAGACAGCTACATCCAGCCAATTGATGGCACTATTGCTAAGCGAACCAAGATAGTTCCAATTGACAGAGTTTACATAACCTTGTGCAGGAGTTGCTGATTGAAATGTCCATACCGGAGGTCTGCTTAGAGACAGTAAATCCATCCAATTGACCCCGTCACTAAAGGTGGTGCCAATCCCAACAGGGCCCGTGGTACCAATACCTACAGTACCTGTAGTACCAATACCTACAGTGCCTATAGAATCTAATTTAGCCCAATTAATTGTATTATTTGGTGGGCTCTGAGGTTCAAATATATTTACTTGAGATGCTGCGCTAAAAGTGTTCCATAAATCGATCGGTGGTTGTTCTTCCCATATTAATACCGGGTAATGCTTTCCATCTGTTATCCAAGTATTGTTAAAATCCCAACCCACATAGGTGGCAGCTAATGTCAAATCAAATTTACTTTTACCATATGTTATATTACTCCCATCACTTGTGGTGATCCCTGAATCATTATTCCAGTAAGAAGATTGTACACTTACGTTTGTATTGCCACCTCCAAGCAATCCACCACAACCCGTATTACAAGGCAAACTTTTTGTAAAAATGGCATAACTTCTTGTTACAGAAGTGCCCGACGTATCAACCAAGCCAATTAGACCGCCGATATTTGCAATAACCGCATGGCTGTCATCGACGTCAACGATACTGTAAGAATCCGTGATACTAAAATTATCAGCGACCAATCCCGCAATCCCACCAAGAGACAGATCACTATTATTGACGGAATTAGTAATAGCCATATGTCCGTTATAAGAAGATTGAAGTATGGCTACATTATAGGCGGTACCAATAATGCCTCCCACGCCACTAAATGAAAATGGCGAACTTTTTATGTTCAGGGTCACTGCAGATTGGACTTGTTGAATCAAATCTGGATTTGGAGACTGAGCTGGATCAT
>CAYZLU010000095.1:6339-8123 GCA_964479285.1 uncultured Planctomycetales bacterium
CTGCACCAACCACTCCTCCAATTTCAAGAGCATTGGAATTGATGCTCCCACACACCCTCACATTAAAAATCTTTCCATAACCGAATTCGCCTGCTAAAGCACCGACAGATTGAACAAAATTATTGGTTGTCGTGATATTCACATTAATGAGTGAAAAATTTTCAGCTGAACCAAACAATATTCCGAACAATCCAACAAAACCTATGGTGCTTGAATTTCGATTAATATATAAATTTTTTATGGAATGCCCTTGCCCATTAAAATCTCCATTAAATTGAGAAAGGGGGATAAAACCCGCTCCATTGTTCCAATTTTTAGTATCCGTACAATCTATATCATTAGCTAGTACAAATGTACCGGAAATGATATTGACATTGACGCCTGTTCCAATATTTTGTAAATCACGGCAATTATAAATTTGAACCGGCAATGGTTCAGCTTGCAATGGCATTGCTGTATGAGAAAATTCACGGATGGACCTTTCCTGGCCCATTACAATAGTGTTAGTCATTGCTAAAACTGTAAAAACCAAGATAAAAAAACTATTTTTCATTTCTTTCTCCGAAAGGTTGTTGCTGATTTCATTGATGATCTTACAAATTTTCACAAGATCTTTTGTAAAGTATGCCACATCGATTTTCAAAAATCAAATTTATTTTTCAGACTTGTCAATGAAAACTTAAAAAATTATCATTTTTGTTATAAAGTATTATATTACAATATTTTAATATGTTAAAACGGCCAGTAAAATAAAAACCAGCCCCATAAGCAAAAAGGGCTGGCGCAAAAGAATAAACTAATTAGCAGGATCCTGCGGTTTTGTCTGAGTATCCAATAACCCTGCCTTTTGGACCAGTTGAAGAAATTCGCTGCGGTAACCATCTTTATCTTCCCCTGTTGCCAAACGGGCCTCAGTCATCAGCCCCAGATAAGAGGCTGTCCCCTTATATTCTGAACCTCGTAAGAGCATCCCAAACTCAGCCACTGAAGCAGCAAAACGAAGATTGTCAGATCCTGGAGCCCTGAGTTCATCTTTCTTAATGGTTTTAACGATCAATTTACTTTTTTCATCCTTAGACCCTTGATCTTTATAACGCAACTTTACAGTCATCACTTCACCAGAGGTGGCATTGCTAGGAGCTGGAGTTGTTGTTTGATATTTTAAAGCGTCCACATTATTAAAATCTTCAGTGGATGATGCTGAAACAATTTCATACAAAGCGGTAACTGTATGGCCAGACCCAAGCACCCCGGCATCTTTTTTGTCGTTATTAAAATCTTCCTTGTTAAGCATCTTTTTTTCATACCCAATAAGGCGGTAAGCTTTGACATTGGCAGGATTAAATTCAACCTGGATTTTAACGTCTTTGGCAATGGCATAAAGCGTGCCGCCTAACTGCTGGACAAACTCCTTGCGTGCTTCATCCATGGAATCAATATAATCATAATTTCCATGGCCTGCATCTGCCAATTTTTCCATGCGGGACGGTTTGATATTACCCATCCCGAAACCAAATACAGACAAATAGACCCCCTGGTCCCGTTTTTCTTCTATCATGCGGATGAGGTCTCCGTCATCACTTGTCCCCACGTTAAAATCACCATCCGTGGTTACAATGATACGATTATTGCCATTAGGAATGAAGTTCTCTTTGGCCATCTTATAGGCCAATTGCAGGCCTTCTTCACCGTTGGTAGACCCACCGGCCTGAAGGCTGTCAATGGCATCCAGGATCTTGTCTTTGTCACGGCCTGAAGTCGGCTCTAAAAGACGGGCAGCGGCA
>CAYZLU010000096.1:0-8104 GCA_964479285.1 uncultured Planctomycetales bacterium
TATTGGCCTGGATACAGCTTGTGCAGACTAAGGCACGCTGTACAGTACCGTTTAAGCTGATTTTAATGCGCTGTAAGTTAGGGAGCACCATGCGGAAACTTTTACCAACGACTTTAGAACCAGCGCCGCCTTTTTTCTTTTCCATACCGCGCCGTTTATATTTTCTACCGGATGTTGGGCTTTTTTCACAGACAATGCAAGATCTCATGAGATTACCTCTTTGTTTGGACGATCAATTGGTCAAAAATTTGAATCTTAAATATACGTGAAATCATCCGTTTGTCAAGGATTTTTAAGAAAGGTCTCCCTGTATGGATTTAGCCCAATTGCCAGCTTATCAAAAAAGAATTTTTGTGCCGGAAAATGCCGATTTAACTGATGTCACAACAGTGGTCGGTTTGTATGAAAAATTAGAACAAGCGCAGATCACTTCTGCCCGTGAACTAGAGCATTGGCTGATTGATCGCTCTGAGTTAGATGCAGCTTTGTCCCAGGCTGGTTCAATATTATATATCCGTATGACCTGCCAAACGGATGATTCAAAGTACGCGAAGGGGTACACTCAATTTGTTGAAAGCATCCCGCCCGCGGTCAAGCCTGTCAATGATCGTTTAAACCGTAAATACATACGCGCCCGTGGATCTTTTCCTCTGGATGTGAAACGTTATCAGGTCTATGAACGTGCTGTCAAAACAGATATTGAGCTTTTTGTTGAGAAAAATGTGCCTTTACAAACCAAGGTCGATTTATTAAGCCAGCAATATCAGACCATATGCGGCGCTATGACTGTCAGTTTTGAAGGTCAAGAACAAACGATGCCTCAGATGGGTAAATATCTCCAGGAAACGGACAGGTCTTTGCGTGAGCGGGCATGGAGGGCCTTGGCCCAACGCCGTATGCAAGATAAAGATAAATTAGAAGAAGTTTTTGAAAGTATGTTTGAATTGCGTAAAACGATAGCCAGTAACGCAGGATTTTCCAATTTTACTGATTATCAATTTAAATCCTACCATCGTTTTGATTATAATCCCCAAGATTGCAAGAAATACCATGAAACTGTTGAAAAATTGATTGTTCCATTAAATGGGAGGATATTGGATAAACGCCGCCAGCAGATGGAATTAAAATCCTTGCGCCCATGGGACACGGCGGTGGATGCATCTGGGGAAAAACCTTTGGCCCCTTTTAAGGAAGTTCAAGAGTTGATTAAGGCAACTGGTTCTATTTTTAATAAATTGGACAGTGACTTTGGTCTTCAATTTCAAGAGATGAATAATTGGGGGCTTTTAGATTTGGCCAGCCGTAAGGGGAAAGCGCCCGGGGGCTATCAAAACACCTTGAATGAAGCCCGTAAACCTTTTATTTTTATGAATGCCGTCGGCATTGACGATGATGTGCGCACTTTATTGCACGAAGCTGGACATGCCTTCCATGCTTTGGCCTGTGCCGGTGAAGACCTCGTTGATTATCGTCAAGCACCCATGGAGTTTTGTGAAGTTGCTTCCATGGCCATGGAGTTATTGGGTGGTGAGCATTTAAATGAATTTTATGGACCTAAAGATTTGCAAAGGTCCAATCGTGAACATTTAGAGGGGATTATCCAAACCTTGGCCTGGGTTGCGAATATTGATGCCTTTCAGCATTGGCTATATGAACATCCTCAGCATTCATCTGGTGAGCGGAGTCGGGCTTGGGGCACGCTTTATGAACGTTTTGGAGGCAAGTTTATCGATTGGAGTGACTTGACTGAAATAAAAGACCATTTATGGCATAGGCAATTACATATATTTGAGGTGCCATTTTATTACATTGAGTATGGCATTGCCCAATTGGGTGCTTTGCAAGTGTGGCTTAACGCCCGCCGTGACCCTAAAAAAGCCTTGGCAGATTATAAACAGGGGCTCGCTTTGGGCGGCTCCAGGCCGGTCAGGGACTTATACCAGGCGGCTGGAATTTCATTCGATTTTTCTGAAAGCATCATCAAACCATTGGTTGAAGCAGTTGCCGATGAGTGGGAAAAGTTAAGTGCGTAAACTCACTCATGAAGAAATAGTCAGCCGTCAGGTGATAAAGGCTGGTCACCCAAGGCTACCGGTGTGCGTGGCCCTTAATAATATCCGCAGTTTGCATAATGTGGGAAATATTTTCCGCACTGCAGATGGGGCAGGAATTGAGAAAATTTGGCTTTGCGGTATTACAGGTTATCCTCCCCAAGGTGGGATTGCTAAAACGGCATTAGGCGCCCAAGACCATGTTTCTTGGGAGTACCGTGAAGACATATTGGCCTTGCTCAAAGAGCTAAAGAATGCGGGATATCAAATTGTTCTTTTGGAGCAAATGCAAGGCAGCGTCAGCCATGATGTGTTTAAAGCAAGGTTCCCGGTGTGCCTGGTCGTAGGTAATGAGGTCGATGGTGTCGCGGAAGGATTGCCATTTATTTGTGATGCAGCCATTGAAATTGAAATGGCCGGGATCAAGAATTCTTTAAATGTCGCAGTGGCATTGGGAATCGCCGTTTATCAGCTGCGCACCCAGTTTAAAAACAGGCCTTTGAAATGAAATCATTAATTAAGAAAATTTTCATCAATACGCCCTGTTTTGATTTTTTCATTCTGATTGTTCCTTTTATATTATGGATTTTTTGTTTCCGCTATTTCTTTAACGGCCAGTTAAGCCTTCAAGCAGATGCCATATCGTATGCTGATCATATCAGTTTTTATGCAGATAACTTGAGCAAGGGCATTTTTCCTCTTTGGGACCCGGGGTGGTTTAACGGGGCCCCGAACCATTTCTTTTTAAGGCGATTCGGTGATGTTAACCCGCTGCTCGCCCTTCTTGTTGTGCTCAAATGGATGGGTGTTCCCTCTGGGACCGCGTATTTGCTGTTTTTGGGACTATATTTTTTCCTAGCAGGGTGGGTGTTTTATTTGATTGCGCGTTTTCTTTTAGTGGATCGTTTTTTTGCATACATTGCGTATATTCTTTTTCTCTTCTCTTCTTGGGGGTCTGAAGTATTTTACAATTATATCATCATCATTTTTGTTCCTATTATTTGGTTTTTCTATTTTCTTTTACGTTTCAGCCGTTCGTCCCAAAAGGGTTTCTTTTTGGGCATGTGTTTGTGCGTGGGCATTATCGTGACCACGTACATCCCTTTTTTCTTCTTGACAATTTTAGTCATATTTACTTTTTTTTACGTTTTATTATATGGGAAGATTTTTGTCGGTTTTTTAAGGAACAGTCTTTCTTTTTTTAATAAAAACAAGGTCTTTGCATTGTTCTGTGTCATTTTTCTTGTGAGTTCCTGCATTCCCGCATTGATTTTCTATAAGGAATCTAAAAATGGTGAATTTGCCTTGCCAGGCCGTCATCTTGGATCAGACACCCCTTCAGCAGTGGCCGTGGGCCTGGAGAATGTGGCCAGCGGTGATATTATCAACCATGGATATTTTGACAGGGTATTTAATGACCACACGAACCTGGACATGGGGGACATTTATATACCTTATATATTTTTTCTGGCGCTAGTTTGTACTGCTTTTGGCCGAGTGAATAAACTGATCTTTTTCTTACTGTTTAATATGCTGGCTCTTTCGTTAATCACCATTACTTCAGCCTCAGGGGTGCACCATTTTCTTTTTGAGCACATCATATTTTTTAAGTTCATTAGAAATATTTATTATTTTTTCTGGCTGTCCATTCTCCCGATGGGCATTCTTTTATCTGTCACTGCTTTTAAATCATTATTAACGACCATCAATGGTTCTGCTAAAAAAACAACCTGGCTGCTTTATTTAATGGTCTGCCACTTGGCTTTCGCATTGTTTTTATACAAACAACAGGGGGTTTTGGTCGGGGCCTGGGCTGCCGTTTTTATAAGCATGCTTTATTTTTGGATTTATTTGCGTTATGAAAGCAGGATTTCTTATCCAACAGGCTTTTACCTGCTTTTGCTGGCTGTATTTATTCAATCTGCTCAAGTGTACGCATGTTTAGACAATAAATTAATTCAGACACAAAAGGCCCTTAATCATATTGAAGATGGCCAAGTGGACCCCAAGAAAATGAAGCTGGACCTGTATTATGCTTCAAAATGGTTTACGATTTTAGTGAATTACATTGATCCGCAGGTCCTTGATGATTACAGAAAAAACCGTTTTATATTTTATGATAATGTCCTTCCCTACAAGGATAGCCCTGGGTTCTTTAAAATACTGCAAAACAACATGGCTGCAAATAATAATATTGCTTTTGTGTCAGGATTTGAAAGTGGACCTAATGACTGGAGAAACGACCCTAATGCAGGGCCCAATGCTGATGTGGACCCTTTGCATTCCGGAAAATTATCACTTTTACCTTCTGATGCGAATACTTGGAGGGTAAAGGCACATTTAGCCAGCAGTGAGTTTTTAGTCGTCAATGATAATTATAATATAGATTGGCATGCTTTTATTAATGGTCACCAGGCCCGTCTGCTTAGGGCGAATGTTGCTTTTAAAGGGTTATGGGTCCCACCCGGAGATTCCCAGATCGTCCTTCGTTTTTCAGACCCCAAACGGTACATGCTTCATTTTATATTGATTGCATTTTTCACAGGTGCATTTGTATATTTACTTGTTCTTTTAAGAGCTGCTAAAGAACGGGGTACTTATGAATAAGTTGAATATATCATTATTGAATTTGATCCAATGGTTGGGCAGTAGGGTTTTCCTTATATATGGTGTTGTTTTTATTTTTTGTTTGACATGTGTGGATTTAAAAACGCTTGATATGCGTGTCAAAACAAGGCGTTTAAATGATGCCATACCTGATTTCTCGGGCATGATCATTTTTTCAAAAGATCAAAACTCGAAAAGAGACGTAGACTGGACCCCGTATAAGAAATATTTTGAACTTGTATTGAGTTATATGCCGGATGATGTGACAACCAAGCCGTTGCTTGGGTATGTTGATTATTACTCAGGAAGAGAGCAACAGGCAATCGATTTGTTCAAAGGTTCTGCCGTTTTTAATGGACACGATTTATTTTGGCCTAACTATGATTTAGGCGTTCTTTATTACAAAAAAAATAAGTGGGCCCTGGCAGGGGAATATTTTTTAAAGGCCATCACAGCAAGCCCCCAGCTGACAGTGATTCTTATGCAGAACTCCACTGTTTACAGGCAGATTTTTGCGAGTCCCTATTTTAAGTATTCTTTAAGTGATGAAATAATGGAAGCCCAGGGCAAAGCTTACATTTTATTGTTGTCAAGTTTGCGCTATATGGGGCAATACGAGAAGATGGTGATTATATCTAACGCGGCGATAGCGAACCAGAATTTATCTTATAAAGATGCCTTTTACTTTTATGCGGGGCTTGGTTTCTATGAAATGGGTCATTTAGAAAAAGCTTTTTTATTTTTTCAGAAGGCATTGACCTTAGAGAAGGACAATCCAGATATTTACTATTATCTTGCCAGTATTTACCAAAAGGCGGGCCATTTAGAGCAGGCGAGGTATTATTTACAAATTTCTTATGTTCTACATCAAAAAAATGATCCGCGTTTTCCCTATGATAGGAGTTTGGATCTTTCTTTTCTTTGAATATTCGACCCTGTGATGCTTTTGGGTCAATGGTATGGGGGCGTTTATATAAACCCTTTATAGAGAAGTTCTTGCAAAAGAATGAAGCTGCATTTAGAATGAAACTAAATAAAATTCTATAAAGAAGCGTCAGGTGTATTCCATTGAAAAAAATGAGAGACATGGAAGCAAAGAAACTATTGCGTAACAAAAAGGTGATTGAGGAGATCAACCGGCATAAATGGTTGGAGAGCGAAATCGCCGGCTACGATATTGGGTTTGAAGCTGCTGCCGAAGATTGGCTCAAAAAGTATGCTGGAGTATGGGTTGCCTATCACGCCAACGATAAATCAAAGTCCTTACGTTCCGGAAAGCAAGGCCCTGTTCAATCTGTCCCCAGGAAGAGAAAGCGGCCTGTAAAGTGATGCCTTACTCTCTCAAAAATGTCAATGAATTTCCACCATCAATCCAGGCTTCAATCGCCGAATTCACTAATAAAATTTTAGACATTTTAGCTGATAATGTACGGACAGTCCTCGTGTATGGTTCTGCGGCGGGGATCAACTATAATCCTGCTGTTTCCAACATTAATTTCGCCGTTATCGTTAAAAACCTCGATTTTTTGGTTTTAAAACAGAGCATTGATTTAGTCAAATGGGGGCATAAACACAAATTTGCCACCCCTCTGTTTCTGACAAAAGAATATGTGCTTTCTGCTCTCGATGTTTTTCCTGTAGAGTTTACCGAGATCAAAGAGCAGCACAGGATAATTTTTGGCGAAGATATTTTTAAGGACTTGGACATTCCTCTTAAGGATTTGCGTTTGCTGTGTGAACAACAGATCAAGGGTAAATTATTGCATTTGCGCCAGGCTTATCTGAATACTGGGCCCAACCCATCCGTTTTGAAAAATCTTCTTTTAAGTGTTCTGAGCGATTTGGTCCCGATTTTTCGACAACTTATAATTTTAAAAGGACAAAAGCCTGTCGATCAGAAAGAAGGGATGTTGGAACAATTAGCCAATATTTTTTCTTTAGATCAGGGGCCCCTTTTGGCTGTTTATCATGATAAAAATAAGAAGTACTTGATTTCATCCCATCAGGTGGAAGCCCATTTGCAAAATTTTCTTTCACAACTGGAAAATTTGTCCCGCCATATGGATTCATTATGAAATCCCGATTAAAGCTCGCTTTTTGGTTTTTATTGATTATTCATTTTGCGTCTGCATATTTTGCCCAAACTGCCTCGCAAGCAAGTGAGGATGTTTCGTATCCTGCAGCTAATGGTTATGTGGTTGACCAGAGCGGCATCATTGACAGCGAGGCCCAGGCCCGTATGGAAGCTTGGGCCCTTGAATTAAAGCAAAAAACTACGGCTGAAGTTGCCGTTGTCACCGTGGACACCACAGGGTCTTTACCTATTGAAGAATATGCCGTTAATTTATTTCAACGTTTTGGCATAGGACAAAAGGGGAAGGACAATGGGGTTTTACTCCTGGTTGCCTATAAAGACCATCATATGCGTATTGAAGTTGGTTATGGCCTGGAGGGAGCTGTCACCGATGCCAACAGCAGCCGGATCATCAATACGATCATTTCTCCCGAATTCAAGGAAGGCCATTTTTCTGACGGCATCGAAAAGGGAGTTGCGGCTATTGTCAGTTTGATCGCAAAAGAGTATAATGTGACCCTTACAGGCGTTCCACAGACTGTTTATCAGGGCCAGCAAAATGGTTCTGCATGGGTTTTGTTGTTGATTTTTTGTATTTTTATATCCTTCTTTTTTAGCCGTGGAGGGGTATTTATTTCAGGCGGGTATTTTCCCGGTAGGTATGGGGGGAGGGGGCTTGGCGGTGGTGGATATGGAGGCGGTGGGGGGTTCAGTGGAGGATTTGGTGGTTTTGGCGGCGGTATGAGTGGGGGTGGGGGAGCTAGTGGAAGTTGGTAGTGCGTGGGAGTGTTTCTTTGATTAAAACATTCAAAGTCATGTAGAACTGGCCTTAGATATATAAATTTGACGTTAACTGATACTAAAGATAGGAGAAACGATGAACAAAATCTTAATTATGGGGGTCTTAATTGTTTTAGCCATTTTTGTGGTCATTGGTTTTATGGCTTTTTTCTGGTATCAAGGCGGATATAATCAGATGGTCAATTATGACCAACAAGTCAAATCTTCTTGGGCACAGGTGGACAATCAATTGCAACGCCGTTTTGATTTGATCCCTAATCTCGTGAATACTGTCAAGGGGTATGCGGAACATGAAAAAGGTGTTTTAGAGGAAGTGACACGTTTACGCAGCCAATGGGGCCAGGCGCAGGCTTCAGAGTCAGTCCAACAAAAAGTAGACGCAGCTAATGCGTTAACAGGCGCTTTGTCTAGGTTGCTTTTGGTTTCAGAAAATTATCCAAACCTTAAAGCTGACCAAAGTTTTCTGGAATTGCAAAGCCAGCTGGAAGGTACAGAGAACCGTATTGCGGTTGAGCGTATGCGGTATAATGAAGCAGTCCAGCAGTTCAATACTTATCAGCAAAGTCTATTT
>CAYZLU010000097.1:0-8035 GCA_964479285.1 uncultured Planctomycetales bacterium
CAACGAATATTCCTGTTAATACGTTCAACAAAGTTTGGATAGTACCAGAGAAGGCTGTTGTTTTTGAAAATGCCAAGGCAGGTACGGCTTATGTGGTTGAAAGTAGATTGAAGATTATGCTTGAACAGGATTATTTATCACTTGAAAAGCATGAAGGGATACAAAGTGAAGTTAGACAGAGCAAGGATACTAATCAATTAGGTAGTCAAATTGTTCGTGAAATAGTCATTCCCGAATTGACTAAGGAGGTGAATCAAGGCAAGAATTTTTCCCAACTTAGACAGGCCTACAATTCTCTTATTTTAGCGACGTGGTACAAGAAGAAAATCAAAGACAGCATTTTAGAACAAGTCTATGCAAACAAAAATAAGACCGCAGGAATTAATATTTATTCATCTTCTCGAATAGTTAATACGCAGTTAATTTATCATCGCTATCTTCAGGCCTTTAAAAAAGGTGTTTACAATTATATCAAAGAAGAGATTGACCCTGCCACCCAAGAAACTATCCCAAGGAAGTATTTTTCTGGTGGTTTTAGTGCGGCGAAATTATTTTCAACTGATGGGGCGATGACTATTGTTAATAAAGATACAGCGAATCCTGCAATGATTTCTTCTTTTATTAATTCAGTTAAAAATACAACCTTGGCAGTAATCCTTACTTCTTTGGTAATATTTAATGCTAATGCGCAGGATATTAAAGGTACGCCTTTTCAGGCAACCGGACAGACAATCGAGCAAAAAGCTGGAAATTCACAAACTAATCCCTTTGCTTCCGATTCAAAAAAGGGTCTTCCTTTCGTAGCCTTTGAGTCTGATTCTTTAGCAATAGATTTAAGCAATGGTAATCGCTATATAATTACTATAGATGACGAAGGAAATTTAAGGAAAGATATTTATCTTAATGGAAATTTCGTAAGAAATATGACCTCATCAGAAGAGGGATACTTTAAGAAGAGGATGGAAGATGAACTTCCCAAAAGTTCTTCAGGAAGATTTAAAATGGCCTACCAAAGAATTTTTGATATGAAGACAAATAAAGAAAGAATCAGCAATTTGACATTTCTGGAAGAACATTTGAAGGTTAATCCTAATCAAGAATTTGAGATTGAATATTATGACGATACAGTTGAATCAGATAAAAAAGAAACTGTTAAAGGGGTTGTACATCTTTCAAATGAGTTTGGATTGAAAGGTGTGAGAGTTAATTTCAGGCGTAATGATGGGCTTGTAGGCTCTCAAGGATTAATGCCTTTATGGATTGTTAAAGTAACGCCCATTGCTTCCAAGGACATACTAAAAGTAATAGTTGCTCCTAAAGACAACAATGTTGTATTTTTGGGACAAACTCATGCAGGGGCAGATGCCACATCAATACTGATAGATTTTATAGAAAATCCATCCAAGTATCTGTCTGATCGGGATCAAAAAAACGGATGGAGTCCCATTTTGGGAAAAATACGGCTCTTTTACCCAACAGTTGAGAGCTTTCGGCAAGATGAGGCAGATATGAAAAAAGCCGCAGACGTATTTAAATCCAGATATGGAAAGAAGATTGACGCTATTGGGGTTGAGGAATCTCCTTCGGAAACAAAATTAGGTCTCGACCTTTGGGTAAAAAGGGAAGCCTTGTTAAAATATTTAAATAAGACCCTTCCAGGGATGGGGACAGATAATGTGGAGAGAGTAGTAAATGATATTTTTTTATATGTTGAGGGGCCTGCTTTTATGTTGGCACACACTGACAGTGATATGAAAGGTGTACAAATTGTTCCATTAGAAGACCCTGTGGTCAAACAAGAAGCGACGGATTATTGGGATAAAAGACAGACTTTGCTTCAAGAGTTTGGGTTAATTGAAAAAAGTCCAAAAGATAGAACGGCATTAAAAGGATTATTAGATGCTGACCCCCGCACACTAAAGAGTGATAAGGTTGAAGGAATGTTTGAAGATGCCGTCTTACGAGAAGTGGCAAAGCAATTTGTTTTGAATGAAAATAAGTTTTGGAATGATATTAATCCAAGAAGAAATATAGGTATGCTTAAAAATATTACAAATTTTAAGGGAAACATTGAGGTGCCTCTTGGAGCTACTCATATTCCAGATTTGGAAAAAGCATCAAAGGAGAGTGGTAAAATAGGAGTTTTAGAAATTGATAGGGCGATGCTTAATGCGCTAACAACAAGTTTAATGAAATATGGCACAAAGAATATTCCCGTAACCAGAGGGCTAAATTCTGAAAACGGTGGTATTGATTTAAACGCAGTTAATAAAAGTTTAGAGGTGCAAAATAACGGTGGCTCAATAAAATTTCGTCTCGACCCTGCCATGCTTGTGCAACTACAAAACGCCCCTGGCTTTGTGCCAGTCATTATCAATATCCGGCCAATGACTAATCTTAGGACGTTCTTGGGGTTGGCTGATAATCAATCCAACCAACAGCTTTCCTAATATTCCCGATTTGAAAATAAAAAAAGTCTGTCTCTGAATTAACATAGAATTTCTTTCAGAAAACAGATAAAATATCCCAAACTAAAAAATTTAAAGGATACCAGTTTGTGCTGGAATGTGTTGGGATAAAAACTTTTCGGATTATCGTATGAGCACAGCAATGCCAATAACTATGTGTATCAAAGACATCCCTGTGATGTTGGGACAATTAGTTGATGTTCTTGGTGGTGATTTGGAAGTTCAAAGGCTTCTATCAAAAGAACATCGGCTGTATCCTTTGTTTTCTTTTTATTTTTTTAATAAGAACAAGGATTGGGAGCAAATTGATATTCCCCCGGAGATTATATTTCTTTGTAACTGGGTGGGACATTTGTGGGTATTTAAGGATGCTTTGGCAAAAGCAAAAGATAGAACGTCATTAACGAGATTTTATCGGCAAGATTACATTGATACATTCTGTGCTGAAGCTGCAATTCTCTCCGATTATGCTCGCCGGGGTTATTACGTGAAGTGGTCATCATTATTTGAACAAGACCCTCCTGATTTTGCTGTTACCGATAGACAGTTTAATGTAGAGGTTGATTTTGAGCTTAAAGTAAAGCGTGGAAGAGGGACTGTTGAAACTATGTTTGATTCTGTGTCAAGAGGGTTGCAAAGCTTGAAACGAAGGAAGCCTCCGGCAGAGCGTCCAGCAGTCATAATAGTACATAACCCAGATGATTTGGAATGGGAAAAATGGTTAAAAGATAAAGATGTGGAGAAAAGGCTTGAAAGCCGTTTGCAAAATTCGGAGTATTCAATCGTTTCCGGTATTATTTTTTCTGGAGGCGATTATATAATGGAAAGAGATGGGGGCGGGCAATGTCTTACAAGGTATTTAGCTTATACATCTTTGGTTGCAAAATATAAATTACCGGAAGGTTTGCTTACTTCTGCTATTGGCTTGTAGTTGTCTTAATCTTAATAATAAAAGGTGCATAGACTAAGTGGCACAACACCAGGTGATTTATTTCCCATATCTTTGTTTTAAATATTCTCCTATTAACTTTGGAGGAATGATTCTTTGGAATTTCGATAAAGAGAAAGATGGATTTATTAAAGATGATCCTCTAAAGAAATATATACAGGTGCTGTTAGAATCAAACACATCTAACAGTCGTCCAATTCAAGATATAGCCGTTTTCTCTGAGAAAATTCCTAATTTTCAATATAGTAAAAGAAAGGTTCAGTTGGCGGGTGAGCTGAGGCTCGTTCTTTTTTTATGTGTGACCGCGCATAGAAATACCCATGATGGGGAAAATGCCGGACATTTTATGGCAACTTCAGAGAATTTCACTCACATGTTTCAGAATTTTCAATTAGGTGGAGAATTTACTGCCTTCACATCTGGGTCTATTGTCCAAATCACCTCCGGTGGCTATAAAGTGGGAGAAATTAAGTATGAAAAGCCACCATATGTCCTGCAAGGAAATTATAGGATGGATGAAGAGCTTTTTTCTTCTTTAAAAACTCTTAAAAGACATAATATAAAAATATATAGAAGAATTTTAGTGGCTTCTGAAGCATTTATGAATGGTTACTATAATTCACATGAAATGTCCTATGATTCAAGAATACTGCAACAATCAAGGGCTTTTGAAGTTCTTCTTCAACTGCCTGAACAGGGACAAAGAAAAGATTTTAAAGGAAAAATTAAACAATATTGCCTTCCCAGAGACAAGCAGTATCAAAAAAGGTTTAGATACCTTTCTGAAAGGTCTGGGGGAAGGAAAGAGCCAGAAACTGAGATGAAAATCGTGATGTGGGCTGACAAGTTTTACACCTTACGAAATCGGATTATTCATGGCGATAATATCAAGAGCCAAGATTACCTATTCAATGATCAACGCCATTGGGATATTTCTTTATGGGTTTATTTATTACTTATAAAGAAAATCATAAATGAGGGCTTAGGGCGTGAGATTTTTTATGATGAAGTATTATGGAAGAAAGAAAAGTTCGTTTATGAGAATGGAAGCCTATATAAGGTGATTTTAAACTCTTTAAATAAATACAAAAATAAATTGGCAACTGTATGACGCATGTATATTTATCGGCATTTTATCGGAAATTTAATGGCATTATATCGGCAATAAAGGTATAATTGAAGCAGGTTGTTAAACTTGTTCAAGGGGTTCATTATGCTTTGGAAGCCGACGTATCAACTTAATTCCGCTATCGCCCGTGCCTTGATGGATATTGAAGCAGTCAAGGTGGTGGTTGAAAATACCCCGTTATCTCCCGCTGTTCAAGCGGAACTTCGTCATAAGGCCCGTGTTCGTTCTACGCATTATTCCACCCGTATTGAAGGTAATCGCCTGACACTTAAAGAAGCGGAGAAGGTCATAGTTGAAAAGAAAGCCAATTTCCATGGCAGGGAACGGGATGTAAACGAAGTCCGCAATTATTGGGATGCTCTGTTGAAGGTTGAGGATTGGGCGGCAAAGAAGGTAGAGATTAGTGAAGAGCTTATCTGTCGGTTGCACGCTTTGGTGGAAAAGGGGAAACGAG
This sequence comes from uncultured Planctomycetales bacterium, assembly GCA_964479285.1. Classification (GTDB taxonomy): domain Bacteria; phylum Omnitrophota; class Gorgyraeia; order Zapsychrales; family Fredricksoniimonadaceae; genus JABDGZ01. The sequence goes on from CAYZLU010000097.1 coordinate 5,001, forward strand.
CAAAGCCAACGCCTTACCGTGACGGCCAGAATGTTATCCGTGATTCGGCATCTGGCGGGATTGTTTATCTTCCACCTGAAGCGAAGGATGTTGCTCCGTTGATGGCGGCCATGGTACGGTGGATCAAAAATGCCCAGAAAGAAGATATTCCACCTCCAGTTATTGCCGCACTTTTACATTATCAGTTCGTGACCATACATCCTTATTATGACGGCAATGGGCGTACGGCCCGGTTACTTGCGACTTTTATCCTTCAGCGGGACGGATATGGGCTGAATGGGTTCTTTTCACTGGAAGAACATCACGCCAGTGATCTTGACGGTTATTACCAGGCACTTACTGTTCACAAGCACCATAATTATTACCATGGCAGAGCAGAGGCAAATTTGACTGCCTGGGTTGAGTATTTTGTGAAGCTCCTTGCCAAGGTGTTCAGCCAGGCCCGTGACGAAGCATTGCGTGCAGGTGGAGCAAAGGCGGTGGTTGCCGAATCGCCGGAATTGAGGCAGCTTGACCGCCGTGCAAGAACTGTTATCGCCCTATTTGCAAAGCAAGATCGTATTTCCGTTAAAGAAATTGCAGGAAGCCTTGGGCTTTCCGATAGGATGGCACGGGTGCTGGCAGCGGGTTGGGTCAAGGATGGCTGGCTTGAAGTTCTCAATGAATCGAACCGCGCGCGTGTTTATGGATTGGTAAAGAAATATAAGAAGATTTTGGGTTAAGTATAAAGGTCGTGCAAAGTTATTTTGAAAACATTTTGAAAACATTGTTGACATTGAACAGTAAAGTTGTATACTATTCAACATGAGCGCTAAAATTACATTACACGAAGCAGCCAGAAAAGCAGGGATCAGTCCATCAACTGTTTATCATTGGATAAAAAACGGTTTGCTGCCGCGTCCGGAGCAGGTGCCAAACATTGAAAAGGGGAGGGGAGTTAGGGCCGTTTTTCCAGAGAGCATATTAAACAGTATGACGAAGATAAAAAAAAGTTTGAAGGAGAGCCATTCCATCAAAATAGTGAAAAGGAATACGAGTGTTCCAGAAACTGAAAAGAAGTCTTTGATACAGGAGAATTTAAAAGAGCTGACGGATTTTGTAAAAAGCGATAAATATAACGATCAAGAATTTGAGCAAAGACTCGCCAATTTGCAAGGTATTTCGAGCGTGTCATCCTCAACGGCTGGCATTTACATCATACATAAGGAAAAAGAGAAAAAATAAGATAGGCTCCTCCAGGGAGATTTTTTTATTTAATTGACATTGTAAAGTATACGAGTATACTAATCGAGTATACATAACAAGTAAAATAATCAACAAATCAGAAGGGCAAAAATTTTTATTATAAAAATGAAGAATAAAAATAAGAAAAAGGTGAGGTGGGTATGGCTGCAGGGCTTAAATATTTTAGACAGCAAGCTGGGTTGACCCAGTTGGAGTTATCCAGGATGCTTCGTATCAAGGAACGAAAAATTTGTTTATGGGAGACTGGCCGGGCGGAGGTTTCCGTTGATGAGGCAGTTGACATTGCCAGGGTTTTGAATGTGCTGCCAGAGGAGATGTTTCCCGAAATGTTTAACACTATCAAATAAAGGAGGGTGCTATGCACGCAGGATATTTAAGAGCTTCAAAAGACGATCAACTGACTGAAAACCAAAGAATAAAGATTCAGCAATATTGTGAGGGCAAAGGGATCAACGTGACTTTCTTTTCCGAAAATGAAAGCTCACGTAATACCCGTCCTATTAAAGAAGCGCTTTTACAACGGGTGCGGCGGGGGGAGTTTGAGTCTATCATCGTCTTTCGATTTGACCGCTGGGCCAGGAGTTTAAGCGAACTCATACTCGATATGCAATCCATCCAAGATGCAGGTGTGAATTTTATCTCCATAACGGAGAATGTTGACCTGACAACATCGACCGGAAAATTGATGTTTGGCATTATCGCCAGTTTTGCGGAGTTTGAGCGCAATCTTATCAGGGAGCGGACGATGGCTGGGTTAGACCGCGCCCGTGCGCAAGGCAAGACATTGGGCCGTCCGTCAGGGGCAAAGGACAAGAGGCAGCGTTCGCCTGATGGCTATAAGAATCGTTATCGTAGGTTAAGCGGTCATGTTTTATTAGGTAAATAAGGGGGGAAGATATGTTTAAACAAATTCAATCTGTGGACGTTCCAAAAGGACAAAGCCAAGCATTTTATTATTCTCCAAAAAATTTATCAGAAATATACGGTATACCTTTAGTTACCGTACGGCAATGGATTCGCCGTGGTGACTTCAAAGATGTTATGAAAGTCGGGAAACATTTGCGCGTTCCCCATCTGGCAAATATTGAATTTGACCGAAAGCATATACAAGAAAAATGAAATATCCCGGCGTAAGACAGCGAGGCAAAAAGCCTTCATTTGCGATCAAATATAGCATCAATGGGAAGAGCGTTTACGAAACTGTCAATGCTCCTTCCGCGGAGGCCGCTAACCTCATTAGGATGCAACGTATCCTTGCCTCCGGGCCTGGGGCTTCAAATACGGTGCAGCAGGTAGATTTTACTTTTGCACAGGCTTTTGACGTATATTTTGCGTTCAAGGAAAAATCCCTGAAAGAAAATACCCGGCAACGGTCGCGCTGTATCTTCAATCATTTTCTTGATTTTGTTCAAAGAACATACCCCAATGTGGCCATTGTCAGGCAGGTGTCAACGGATTTGGGGGAGAGCTATAAGCACTATATGCTGACGGCAACCGCCAAAACCCCATCTGGAATTAACACCGACATAACTAAATTGCGTGCTATTTTCAAAGTCTTTCTTTTGAAAAAAATGGTCGACTACAACCCATTTTCCAAAGTTGAAAAGCTAACAGGCATCAGGGCCAAACCGAAGGAAAAGCATCTGCCATCCGATCTGGAGGTGTTGGCCCTTCTTCATGATTTTGATGATGACAAAAGCTATTGTGGCATTACCAAATACATCCTGCATGTAGGCCGGCGGATCAATGAATCGACCAGTTATTTCAAGAAGGATGTTGTATGCGACATG
>CAYZLU010000098.1:0-8017 GCA_964479285.1 uncultured Planctomycetales bacterium
CCCTGATTATGCTGGACCTTGTTTTATAGGGTTTGCGATCGGAGAATCACTCGGGGCATCTGTTTTAAGGATTGCAGGGGGGATTTTTACAAAAATAGCTGACATCGGTTCTGATTTGATGAAAATCACCTTGAATATCAAGGAAGATGATGCCCGCAATCCTGGAGTCATAGCCGACTGTGTGGGGGACAACGCAGGGGACTCAGTGGGACCGACGGCTGATGGTTTTGAAACCTACGGCGTGACAGGGGTCGCCCTTATTTCCTTTATTCTACTGGCTGTCAAAGACCCGCTTAACCAGGCACAGCTTTTGGTGTGGATTTTTTCCATGCGTTTGATCATGGTCATCGCCAGCGGGGTGTCTTATGAAATCAACCATGCCATTGCCAAGAAAAAATATGCCAATGCAACCAGGATGAATTTTGAAGACCCTCTGACGTCCTTGGTGTGGATCACCTCCATTATGTCAGTGGCCTTGACCTTTGGGGCGTCTTATATTTTAATCGCCAATTTAGGGGATGGTTTTTGGTGGAAGCTTGCCAGTATCATTACCTGCGGGACATTGGCAGGGGCCTTGATCCCTGAAGTGGTCAAGAGATTTACTTCGATGGGCTCACCTTATGTGAAGAACATTTACCAGTGTTCCAAGAAGGGCGGTTCATCGCTTAACATCCTCTCAGGCCTGGTGGCAGGTAATTTTAGCGCGTACTGGATTGGCATGGTCATTGTTTCTCTGATGGCCATGGCTTATTTTATCAGTTTAGCAGGTATGGGCCAACTGATGCTGGCACCCGCAGTATTTGCCTTTGGGTTGGTCGCTTTTGGTTTTTTAGGGATGGGGCCGGTGACCATTGCGGTTGATTCTTATGGGCCTGTGTCTGATAACGCGCAATCGATTTATGAGCTCTCGCTCATTGAATCTATTCCTAATATCAAGGCCGAGATTAAAAAAGACTTCGGTTTTGAGCCAAATTTTGAAAATGCCAAGGAACATTTGGAAGCCAATGACGGTGCGGGGAATACATTTAAGGCTACATCAAAGCCCGTTCTCATCGGTACAGCGGTGGTCGGTGCCACCACCATGATTTTTTCTATCATCATGATCTTGACCCATGGTTTGACTTCTCATCTAGAAAATCTTTCACTGCTTTATCCGCCTTTTTTGTTAGGGCTGTTAAGCGGAGGTGCCATGATTTACTGGTTTACCGGTGCTTCTATCCAAGCGGTGACTACAGGGGCTTATCATGCGGTCCAATATATCAAGGAACATATCAAGCTTGAGGGGGCAGACAGGGCTTCCAAGGCTGACAGCACCAAGGTTGTTGAAATATGCACGATATTTGCCCAAAAAGGCATGGTCAATCTTTTTCTCACCATCTTTTTTATGACCCTGTCCTTTGCCTGTTTAGACCCGTATTATTTTATTGGATATCTTATATCAATTGCTATTTTCGGGCTTTACCAAGCCATATTTATGGCCAACGCCGGCGGGGCCTGGGACAATGCCAAGAAACTTGTTGAGGTCATTTATAAAGAAAAAGGGACAGATGTCCATGCCGCGACGGTCGTCGGGGACACGGTAGGAGACCCTTTCAAAGACACTTCTTCCGTTGCGCTAAATCCCACGATCAAATTCACGACCCTTTTTGGTCTTTTGGCCATTGAAATTGCGTTGGGACTGAGCCGTGTATTGGACACAACACTGGCCATTACTTTTTTCGCCATTGCCCTGGTGTTTTTATGCCGGTCCTTTTATGACATGCGCATAGCTGGAGATAGATAGTGCCGTTACGTTTTTTTATACGTAGTATTACTGATTGCGAAAATATTGAAAAGATATATACTCTAAATATGAAGAGATTATTCAGGCCCTTTATTGCTTCTTTATTGACGGTCTCTTTAAGCGTGGCAACGGTCATTTGCTGCTGTATTGCGCCGTCTGTCATGGCACATTTTCATCAAGCGGCTGTGTGCAGCCATTGCCAGAAATCAAGTCCTCAGGCCCCTTCCTCTACACCGCTGGAAACCTGCCAGAATCAATTAACAAGCGGTGAATTTCTTCATAACCAAATCATTATTGCGCCAAAGGTAGTGGTGCTGCCCTTACCTTCCCATGATTTTTTAAATAATCACCGCACCGCTTTATCGTCTTTTTTGTCCGTAGTCTATCCTCCCGGCAGTCCGCCTCAGGGTATCAGTCTTACTCCGCTTTACCTTAGAACCTTCCAATTACGAATTTAATTCCTTCTGTCACATCTGTATATTCAAGAACATTCATTATCTATTAAGGGGAAATTTTATGAAAACTAAAAATATTATTCTGGCTATTGTTCTCGCTGTTTCAGCCCTTGGAATAGGGATGTTTATCTGGCAGTATCAGGTGAACCAACAGGGGCCAGGGAAACAGGGGTACCACGATAAGTATTATTGCCCCATGCACCCGCAGATCCTCTATGACCACCCGGGTAATTGCCCAATTTGCAATATGCAACTCGTCAAGAAACTGACAGTATCCACAGAAGCTTCTCCTGTAAAAGTTACCGATAAGAAAATTCTTTATTGGACAGACACCATGCTGCCTGGGTATAAGTCTGACCATCCTGGAAAATCTCCCATGGGTATGGACTTGACCCCGGTGTATGAGAAAGATCCAGTACAGCAAGGTCCTGATGTAGAAGGGTACACGGCAGTGTCTGTGACAGACCAGAGGCAGCAATTGATCGGTTTGCGCACATTAAGTGTTGAGCCTAAAGCGGTGATGAAAACAATTCGTACCTTCGGTACTATTTCTTCTTCCGCGGAACTTTATAAAACACAGGGTGAATTCATTGATGCCTATGTGGCGTATGTCAATGTTTTCAGGGACTATAAACGCATCCGCGATCGCAGGCATATTTGGGAATCACATCGTGACCTGCAAATACGTTTGCTGGAGGCCAAAGACAAGCTTCTTAAATTAGGATTAAGCGATATTCAGATTGCAAAATTACAGAACGTTTCCTGGAATGAAATTTGGAAACAGCCGGAATTGTTGAAGTTTAATGACAGCCATAATTATTGGGTCATGGCCCAGATTTTTGAACAGGACATGGGGCTGGTAAAGGAAGGTCAGGAAGTGGAAGTCAATGTTCCCGCTTATCAGGACAAGATCAAAGGTGTCATTTATTCCGTGGGAGGTCTTATTGATCCTGTGACCAGGTCAGTCACGGCACTTATCGAGTTGGGTGATTATAACGGGCAACTGGCCGCGAATATGCTGGTTGACATTACTATTCCCGTCAAATTAGGGGACGCCCTTGTGGTCCCTCGCGAAGCGGTAATGGACACAGGTGTCCGTAAGATTGTTTTTGTCTGTAAGGAAGGAAACGTCTTTGGGCCGAGGGAAATTCAAACCGGCTGGGAAACAGACGAAGGACTTGAAGTCAAATCGGGTTTAAAAGAAGGCGAGCGTATTGTTATCAGCGGGAATTTTCTTCTGGATTCTGAAAGCCGTGTGCAGGCAGGTTTGCAGGCGGACACAGCGACTGCACAAGGAGGGGAAAGCCATGGATAATAATTTAATAAAAGAAAAAGAGGGTTGGATAGAGCGACTGATTGGTTTTTCAGCCCAGCATAAATATTTAGTGCTTCTTTGTGTAGCTGTTTCCTTGGCTGCGGCCATCTGGTCAATTCAAAATATCCCTTTGGATGCCATTCCAGACCTTTCCGATTCCCAGGTCATTATTTATTCCCGCTGGGACCGCAGCCCGGACATAATCGAAGACCAGGTCACCTACCCAATAGTTTCTGCTTTATTAGGTGTTCCCGGGGTCAAGGCGGTCCGCGGGTTTTCTGATTTTGGATTTTCTTACGTGTATGTCATTTTTAAGGATGGCACAGACATCTATTGGGCCCGCAGCCGGGTGTTGGAATATTTGAGCAAGATTATTCCGCGCTTGCCTGAAGGCGTTAAAACAGAGTTAGGGCCTGATGCCACTGGGGTGGGTTGGGTGTTTCAATATGTGCTTGTTGATAAAAGCGGCAAGCACGATTTGCAGCAGTTGCGTAGTTATCAGGACTGGTACTTGCGTTATCATCTCCAAAGTGTTCCTGGGGTCGCTGAAGTGGCTTCTTTAGGAGGTTTTGTTAAGCAATATCAAGTCACTGCTGATCCAAATAAGTTGTTAGTATATAACATTCCGATTACCAAACTGATTGATGCTGTTAAAAACGGCAATGAAGAATCAGGAGGCGGTCTTTTGGAGTTCAGTGGTGCTGAATACATGGTCCGTGGTCATGGTTATGTGAAATCAATCAAAGACCTTGAAGAATCGGTGGTGAGTGTAGACAGCCATGGGACGCCTGTCCTTGTCAGGGATGTGGCCCGTGTTGGTGTGGGTCCCCAATTACGGCGAGGCCTTTCTGATTTAGATGGACAAGGTGATGTGGTCGGTGGCACGGTGGTCATGCGTTTCGGGGAAAATGCCTTGAATGTCATTAATCGGGTGAAAGATAAGCTCAAAGACATCCAATCATCTTTACCACAAGGCGTTGAAATAAAGGTGACGTATGACCGTTCAGAGTTGATCTTAAGGGCCATCGATAATTTGAAGCATCAATTGACTGAAGAAATGATCATTGTCAGTTTGGTGATCCTGTTTTTTCTCTGGCATTTTCCGTCGGCATTTATTCCCATTATTACTATTCCTGTGGCTGTCATACTGGCTTTTATCCCTTTGCTGGGCATGAAGTTAACGTCAAATATTATGTCCTTGGCCGGGATAGCCATTTCTATTGGTGTGCTGGTTGATGGGGCCATTGTTCAGATGGAGAATGTGTATAAGCACCTGGAATATTGGGAAGCAGGGGGGCGTAAAGAAGATCACCGCCAGGTCTGCATCAAGGCACTCAAAGAGGTGGGGCCTGCGGTCTTTTTTTCGCTCTTGGTCATCGCGGTTTCTTTCTTGCCGATTTTTACCTTGGTTGACCAGGAAGGACGTTTATTTAAACCATTGGCCTGGTCAAAGACCCTTGCCATGGCCATCGCTGCTGTGTTGGTCGTGACATTGAATCCAGCGCTGCGCATGTTGTTGTTACGCGTGAAGCCTTTTCGTTCGAAATTGGCCAATGTTTTATTGGTTGGTCACTACTATCCGGAAGAAAAGCACCCGGTGAGCCGTATACTTTTTAAGGTATATGATCCCATTTGCCGTTTCGTCTTGCGTTACCCTCAATGGATCATTGCCACAGCGGTTGTTTTAATGCTATCCACTGTGCCGGTATATTTGAAACTAGGTTCAGAATTCATGCCGCCCTTATGGGAAGGGAGTATTCTGTACATGCCCATTACCATGCCGGGTATTTCGGTGCCTGAGGCCAGGAAATTATTGCAGACCCAAGACAAGCTAATTAAGAGTTTTCCTGAGGTAGAAAGTGTTTGGGGAAAGGCTGGGCGTATGGAAAGCTCAACAGACCCTGCACCGCTTTCGATGATGGAAACAGTGGTACTTCTAAAACCCGAAAGTGATTGGCCCAAACAAACCCGTTGGTATTCAAATTTGCCGGGATTTTTTCAGTCGCCGTTTAAAGGTTTTTGGCCTGATCACATTTCCCATCAAGAGTTGATTGATCAAATGGATAAAACATTACAAATCCCTGGAAGTACTAATGCCTGGACCATGCCGATCAAGAACCGCATCGACATGTTATCAACAGGTGTCAGGACACCTATTGGCATTAAAGTATTAGGATCTGATATTAATGAAATAGAGCGTATTGGGATCCAATTAGAGGAGATCATAAAGAATATTCCTGGCACCAGAAGCGTCTATGCCGAACGCACTGCCGGCGGGTATTTCCTGGATTTTGATTTAAAGCGCGATCAATTGGCCCGTTATGGGCTTTCCATCCATGACGCGCAGATGACCATATCATCGGCGATTGGTGGCGAAGATGTGTCAGAGACAGTGGAAGGCCAGGAGCGTTATCCAGTGAATGTCCGTTATCCGCAGGAATTGCGGGACAGCGTGGAGAAATTAAAACATGTTTTAATAGCCACCCCTTCGGGAGGGCAGATTCCTTTAGGACAGGTTGCAGACATTGCCCTGCGCACTGGCCCATCGATGATCCGCAACGAAAATGGAATGTTGGCAGGTTATGTTTATGTGGATGTGGCGGGCCGTGATATTGGCACCTATGTCGATGAGGCTAAACGCGTGGTAGGGGAGAACCTCCGATTGCCGCAGGGCTATGGCTTGCTATGGAGCGGTCAGTATGAGAATATGCTCAGGGTGCGGGAGAGGCTCAAGGTGGTCTTACCATTAACGCTTTTCATCATCGCATTTTTATTGTATATGAATACAAAGTCCATGGTGCAGACAGGTATTGTGCTATTATCAGTACCGTTTTCTTTGATTGGTGCGGTATGGCTTTTGTCGGCGTTAGGGTATAATATATCCATTGCCGTGTGGGTAGGGATGATTGCACTCATGGGCCTTGACGCGGAAACAGGCGTACTACTATTATTATTCATGGAATTGGCGTATAAGCAGGCTGTACAACAAAACCGTATGAATACCCATCAAGATTTAAAGGATGCGATCATTCATGGTTCTGTGCGCCGTTTACGTCCTAAAATGATGACGGTGATGGCCGCTTTTGTGGGCTTGTTGCCGATCATGTGGTCTGACGGCGCCGGTGCTGATGTGATGAAGCGCATCGCGGCACCCATGGTCGGCGGTTTGGTGACATCATTTTTACTTGGTCTTTTGGTGTACCCGGCCATTTATTACATATGGAAAGCCAATTTTGAATTGAAGGGAAAACTAAAATAATAACTATAGCAAGCCTCGTCAGCGGTGGGGCCAAAAAAGGAGATGAAACCATGGACAAGATTACAGCATTAATACTGGGAGTTTTTTTATTAGCAACAAGTCCAATTTTCGCACAGCAAATACCAGCGGCAGCGCAAGTATCACAGCTCGAAGACGTCCATAATAAAACTTGTCCTGTTTCAGGAGACGCTGTCGCGGGAAGTAAAATGGGTGATAAACCGGTGACCTTTGAATATAACGGGAAGCTTTATCATCTTTGCTGCCCGATGTGTATAAAAGACTTTAAAAAGAACCCTGAAAAATACAGCAAAATTGCTGAAGATGAAATCAAGGCCGGGAAAAAACAATGATTGGGCCTATACACCCAAAGCTTGTGCATTTTCCTATTGCTTTGTTTATCACGGCTTTGGTGTTAGATATCCTGGGCAGGGCTTTGCGTCGTGAAAACTTACATGATGCGGCGGTGGTGATTTATATCACAGCGACATTATTTACGCCCATTGTCGTTTGTTCAGGGTTATGGGAACAGCAGCGGCTGCACCTGTACCATCCTGTGTTGACCCAGCACAAATTATTCGCTTTTATGACACTCGGAGTATCATGGGTATCGTTACCGATGTTGTGGTTTATGAAGAAAAAGTCCGTTAAAGTCTTTCGAACAGGTTTTACATTCTTTCTTCTCTGCATGGCATTACTGGTCACAGCCACAGGATATTGGGGAGGTAAAATGGTATTTGAGTACGGCGCAGGGGTCAATCAATAATGTGCCCCTACCTTCTTCCCATTTATAAAATTGGTGACAGTTTTTTATATTAAGGTATAATTCCAAAATGGAACTTGCACCAAAGATAACTTTTAAAAATCTCAAGCCCCAGATTGCTAATGCTATCAAGGAATCTTGTTATAGAACAGATGTGCGATTATATAACATAGCCAATGAGGTCCATAAAATTGCGACTTTTAGTGTTGAACCTGGGGTTGAGATTGCGCAAGGCTTATCGAAGATCATTGACCAAACGGTCAAAGAATCAGTGGCTTTAGATTGCGATTTATCAGTCATTGTCAAGGGGATATTGCTTGGTGCTTTTCGTGCCAGCCCTTTTATGCTCCAGGAAGCGCACAAGACCTTTCGTATCCTGATCAATGAAGTGGTCCAGTCTATTTTTAAATATAAAGGGGATGTAAAACAGGTGATTGAAGGAGTG